>CABUZF010000164.1 GCA_902495985.1 uncultured Collinsella sp. | reverse complement strand
CTGATCGGCGCCGCCGCGGCTGATGAGCGCCACGCGCGAGCCTGATTGGGACTCGGCCTGGGAATAGGTGCGCCCCGCAACGAGCTTGCTGGCCCCCACGGCGTCGAGCATGTCGCTATCGACACCCTGTGCCATGACGGTATAGCTTTTATCGCCGGTCTTGTACTCGGTATACGCGCTGTCGACAATGCCGATCTGCTCTATCTGCGGCACCAGTTTTTGAAGCTTCTCGATGTCGGACTCGGTGAGTTCTTGCGACGAATAGATTTGCACCATGCGTGCCGCATTGAGGCCCAGACTGTTGACCAGGCTGTTTTGGATGCCGCCGATGAGCGAAGTCATGGCGATAACCGAGGCGATGCCGATGACAATGCCCAGGATGGTGAGCAGGCTGCGCCCCTTGTTGGCTTCGAGCGAGTGAAGGGCTTCCTGGATGAGATCGCGGGCGCTCATGCCATCTCTCCTTTCGGCGGGTTGGCGGAGGCGGAAATCCTGGGCAGGCTATCCACGGCGCTGCGCAGGGTCCGCGGTGCATGTGGAATATACGCGCCATCGTGAATGCGACCGTCGCGGATGGTCACGGCACGGTCGGCCTCGGCGGCGATGCCGGGGTCGTGTGTGATAAGCACGATGGTTTTGCCGCGCTTCTGGAGCTTATGGAAGGTTTCCATCACAAGCGCTCCGGTAGCGGAGTCCAGGTTTCCCGTCGGCTCGTCGGCCAGAATGATGGGCGGGTCATTGACGAGGGCGCGCGCGATTGCGACGCGCTGCATCTGGCCGCCCGAGAGCTCGGATATGCGGTGGTCCCAGTGGTCGACGGGCAGCGTGACAGCCTGCAGCGCGTGCACGGCGCGCATTTCGCGCTGGCTACGGGGCACATTGGTGTAGGCCAGCGGCAGCATCACATTTTCGATAACCGACAGGCGCGGCAGCAGGTTGAAGCTCTGAAAGACAAAGCCAATGCTCAGGGCGCGAACTTCGGTGAGCTCCTCATCATCGAGCTCGGCCACGTTGAGCCCTTGCAGGTAGTAGTCGCCCGCCGTCGGCTTATCCAGACAGCCTAGGATGTTCATGAGCGTCGACTTGCCCGAGCCCGAGGGGCCGGTGATAGCGACGAATTCGCCGGGATTTACCGCCAGGCTCACGTTGTGCAGGATGTGGGCGCACCCCGCCACGCTCTCAAAGATGCGGTGCACGTTGCGGATGTCGATAACGGGACGCATTACATGCCCTCGTCGGCAGACATACTGCCCGAATCCGCACCGTAGCCGCCGTCAGCCGTTGCGTCCGCTCCGGTGTCCATGACGAGGGTGTCGCCATCGCGCAGCTTGGTAACCGGAACGTTGGGGTTGATCTCGTTGCCCTGGTCGTCGCGCTTAACCTGTGTCTTGCCGACTACGGCTTCGTTGTCGTTTTGCGTCACGACGGTCACCTTCACGCGATGGGTTTGCTTGCCCTCGTCATCGGTTGCGACGTTGACGTAATAGTGTTCGCCGTCTTCGGTCATGAGCGCCATCGTCGGCACCATCACCACGTCGTCGAGCTGCTCGGTCACCACCGAGACCTCGGCCGTCATGCCCGGCTTCAGGCGCGCGTCGGGCGCCTCGATGAGAATGTCGACGTTAAAGGTCACGCTGCCGCCGCCACCGTTGGCGGCGTCGGAGTTTGCCACCGACGCGATAGCCGTGACGGTGCCCTGGCTCACGATATCGGGAAACGCGGGATACGTGACGTTGGCGCTCTGCCCAACGGCGATCTTGGCGATGTCCTTTTCGCCCACCTGCACGGTCACCTTCATCTTAGATAGGTCGGCGATCTGCATGCACTGCTTGCCGCCGCTCGTATCGCTTTCGCCCATGATCATGCCGCCTGTAACCGTGGCGCCCACTTTGGCATTGAGCTCCACGATGTTACCCGAGCTCGGGGCCGTGACCGTGCGACTGGCGGCCTTGGCGTTCGCCTGGTCGAGGTTTGCCTGGGCTGATGCGAGGCTGCGCTGCGCGGCCGATACGGCGTTCGTGTCCACTGATGCGGCGGAGACGCCAGCCGCTGCGGAAGCTCCCTCGACGTCCGTCGTTGGGGTGGCCTGCGCAGCAGCTGCGGCTTTCTGCGCGTTGGCGAGGTCTTCTTGAGCGGCAGCAACTGCACGCTGCGCCTCGGCAACGTTGCGATCGAGCTCGTCGTTTTTAATGGTCATAAGCACGTCGCCCTCGTTGACGGATTGGCCTGCCTGCACGTTGATAGAATCGACCGTGCCGTCGACAGAAGGGGAGACCACTGAGGACGAAATGGGTTTGAGCTGGCCTTTCGCCTCGACCGTTGTGGTAAACGTGCCCTCGGTCACCATGTCGGTCACAGGACCGCTAGCGCCCTGTGGCTGCACATTGATAACAAGGGTTGCAACAATGGCAATGAGCGCGACGGCACCCACGACGCCGGCGGCAATACCGCGACGAATCAGCTTTTTGCGTCGGCGTTCGGCACGCTTTGCCTTGAGCTTGGCATATGCCTCTTCATCGGAAATCTCGGCCGTATCGTTCGCGCGTCCGCTCTGCTTGTCGGCATGTACGTTTGTAATCAGAGGAAACGTTTCGGTGGCACCTTCGGGCGTGCGCTCGGTATCATCTGGGCCCGGGGTGATCGTGGGGACATTCGGCATAGCGTCTCCTTTATAGAAAGAATCTCGATAATTATATGCGCCCACCGGTTGGGGCGGGCGCATAGGACGGTTTCTTTCGGAACTGTTAGATTGGTCGCAGCGGTTCCACGTTGTAGGAATGCGCGCGTTGCACTACGAGTGGACAACCACGCACAGGCCGACTTTGATGCAATCGTGCAGTGCCTTGGCGTCGGCCAGGCGCAGGTTGATGCAACCGTGGCTGCCGCACCACTTGTACGACTCGGCGTTATCGAAGCTCTTGTCGTTTTGCCAGGTGGCGTCGTGGAAGCCGATCATGTTGCCCTCAAACGGCATCCAGTAGCTCACCGGGCTCTCATATTTGGGTTTACCGGTCTCGGGGTCCTTGGCTCCGATCAGGGTGCTGCCGCCGTCGTTGCTGTTGATTTGCCACACACCCTCGGGGGTGGCGTCTTCGCCCGGTTTGCCGGAAATAAAGTTGGCCTCCCACACGATATTGCCGCTCTCGTCATAGTAGCGCGCGTGCTGCTCGGACAGGTCGACGTCGATATACGCTTTCCAGTCGGGCTCTCCCTTTGCGGTAAAGGTATCGGCCTTCTGGGAGTACTTGATCTCGATCTCGCCGGTCTGCTTGTTGTTAATGGCGTCCTCGACCTGCTTGGCGAGCGAGCTGCTGTCGATGGAACAACCAAAGTCGCCGCCTTCGACGGCGCACTGCTTGCCATCGGCGCGCGTCCACCAACGAGTGGAGCCCACGGTATTAAAGCCGTTGGCGAGTTCGGCTGCCCAGCTGCTGATCTGCGACGTATCGAGCGTGGGGTTGGCCGGATCGGCAAAGCTGATCCACTGCAACACGGAGCTGCCATCAACCTTGCCGGCATCCTCGCCGTTGAGCTTGAGGGTCACGTTGACGCCCAGGAAGTTGTTGGCAGCATCGCATGCGGCCTGAATCTGATCATCGGTCAGCGTTCCATTAAGCGGCTCATAGGCATCGTTGCCGAGCTTGGAAAGATCTACGGTCTCGGTCAGCGAGGCAAGCTCGAGCTCGGCATACTTAATGACATGCTCGCGGTTGATTTTTTCGTTGGAGCGCGCCTTCTCGACGGTAAACTTGCCGGCCTGCTCGTCATAGGAGCTATTGGCCTCGAACGTGCCCGAACGGCCCTCGTTAAACTCGTCGATAGCGGCGCCCAGGTCCTCCTCAAACTTCTTTTGGTCAAAGGTATCGGAGAGCATGGACAGGTCGACGTCTTGATCAAGATCGACTTCGTTGGAGGTAGCAGTTGTTTTGGTCTTGCCGCTTAAGGATTCCACAAGGCGGACCGGCCAAATAAAGGCTTCGTTGTGGTTGATGATTTCTTTTGCAGCAGCTTCACCGTCGACGAT
>CABUZF010000163.1 GCA_902495985.1 uncultured Collinsella sp. | reverse complement strand
CCAAACGGCGCGCCGGGCTCCGCATCGGCAGCAACGGCCACGGACGGATAACTCACCAGCTGCTCGATATCGGCGACGACATCTTCCCAAACTTCGTCTACATACTCAGCAACGCTCTGCTCCACCTGATTCATGGACGACCTCCTTACCAATGAGGGGTGAGCGTGCCCGCCCCTCACATCACATACTTATATAGCGAAAAGTTTAGCAAGCTCGGCCACCGAGTGCACCACCGCATCGGCACCCGCCGCCTCGTGCTCGCCCGGCGCCGCCGCGCCCGAATAGATGCCGATGCACGGCACGCCCATCGCGTGCGCGCCCTCCACATCGTTGAAGCGGTCGCCGATCATCACGGCATCGTCGGCCGTCGCACCCAGGGCCGCCAGCGCATCGCGGACCGAATCCGCCTTGGTCTCGCGCCCCTGCGGCGGATTCATGCCAACCACGGCCTCAAACTGGCAAAGCCCCAGCTCATGCACCATATCGATGCACTTCGCCTCCATGCGAGACGTCGCGACCGCCATGCGATGCCCCTGCGCGGCAAGGCTGTCGAGCAGCTCGGGGATTCCATCGAACACGGGGTACTCTTCCGGCCCCAGCTCATCGAAAAAGGCACGGTACTCGTCGGCCACCACAAGCGACTCCTCGCGCGAGAAGCCGTAAAAGTCGTGAAAGCTCTTCCACAGCGGAGGCCCGATCATGCGGCGCAGATCACCCATCTGCGCCTCCGAAAACCCGCGCGCAGCCAGCGTCTTGTACGTCGAGGTCATCACCGCCCGGCCCGTATCGGCTACCGTGCCATCAAAATCAAACAGCACAATCGGCCGCTCGCATAGCTGTAATGCCGCCATCGATATCCCTCTTCCCCAATTGGCGATTTCCACACCGACACTTCAAACTGTTGACTATTCAACAATTAAAGCTGGAAATGTGGAATGACTCTACTATACTTGTCGCACTTTGCTCTCAGAAGGCGGCGCGCAAACGCCCCAACGAAAGGTGCAATTATGTCTTTTGCCATCATAACCGACTCCACGTCGGACATCTCCCCCGCCCGCGCCCAAGAGCTCGGCATTTACGTCATTCCGCTGCATGTGATTATCGAAGGCGAGGACCTGCTCGACCAGGTGCAGATCACCGCCGAAGAGTACGTCGCCCGCATGGCAGGCTCCGAGCAGCTGCCGCACACCTCGCAGCCGAGCGCCGGCGAGTTCAAGGCACTCTTTGATCGCGTGCTCGCCGACGGGCACGACAGCGCCATCTTTATCTCGCTGTGCAGCGAGTGGTCCGCCTGCTATGCCAACGCCAGCCTGACGGCCGAAACACACGAGCTCGACGTGCGCTGCATCGACTCGCGCACCGGCTCGGGTGCCGAGGGTCTGCTGGTGGAGTACGCGCTGGCCATGCGCGAGGACGGCCGCAGCCTGGACGAGACCGAGGCGCAGATCCGCGCGACGCTGCCCGACGCCCACCTGCTGCTGATCCCCCGCACGCTCGAGAACCTCGTTAAGAACGGCCGTGCGCCCAAGCTCGCCGGTCAGCTCACGCAGATGCTTAACATTCGCCTGGCCGTTTCGCCGGAGTGGAAATCGGGCGAGATCAAGGCCATCAAAAAGGGCCGCGGTGCCAAGCGCATCGTCGCCAACACCATGGCCGATTGCCTCGCATTTTTGGCAGAACACCCGGGTTCAAGCGTACGCGTGCTCACAACCGGTGCCGCTGAGGAACAAGAGCTCGTCAACCAGGCGCTCGCGGGCCAGGACTACGTAGACGCCGGCACCGGCCCCATCGGCTGCACCATCGCCACCCACGTAGGCGTCGACGCCATCGCCATCAGCTACTGCCCCCGCTACCAGCCCATCCACTAGGGGCACCTTTACCACTTGCGGTGGAATAGGGACTGTTTTTGGCCAAAAACCCGACAATCAGTCCGTATTCCACCGCAACTTAGAAATCGGCAATCAGCCCTGCGGGCCCTGGAACAGCTCCTCATGCGAGCCCATTCTAACCAGCCGGATCACAGGATTAGTCTTATGCGGCAAGTAGAGAATGACCACATCGACCAAGCCATCGGATAGATGGAAATCGATGTGGCCGTTGTAATTGCCGCCCGGGTTTGAAAGCTCGTGGGCACCATATTCCGCGGGAAGCGAGCCGTGAGCTGCAAGTTCTGCAACCGCCGCCTTAAACTCGGTTTTTAGCTGCGGATGGATGCGCATCGTCCGTTTGTAGTCCGCCTTAAACTGAGCCTCGACTTTAATCTCGAACATCGCTAGCCCTCATCGAGGAACGTCATGAGCTCATCAGCGTTGTTGAACGACGGACTATCATCCGGCAAAATCCCCAGCTCATGAGCCTCGGCGATTACCATGGCACGCCTCGTCGCCTCGTTGGGCACCTCCGATCGACCCACAATCTCAAACGGAATCTTCCGCTGATTTACCAGTTGCCGAACAGCCAGATTGAGATAGGAATTGAGGCTGAGGCCGACCGAATCCAGGAACTCAGTCGCCTGTTCCTTGAGCCCCTCTTCGATGCGAACCGTCGTAGGCTTAACCGTTGCAGTAGACATACGCGACCTCCTCGCCCTCGTCTTTTGCATCAGTATACCCAGTTTAGAAGGCAGACTGATGTTAAATAGCATCAGTCTGCCTTCTCATCACTACAACGACAGGCACGCTCGCCCTACATCAACCCGCTTAGGGCAATGTCGACGGCCTCGTTGAGGTCGTCGGTGATGTGCACCAGTTCCGGATCGAGCGGGCTGATCATACCGGCGTCCATCACCGGACCGTTAAGCCAGTCGAATAGGCCCTGCCAGTACTCGCTGCCCACCAGCACGAGCGGCATGCGCTTGACCTTGTGCGTTTGCACCAGCGTGAGCACCTCGAACATCTCGTCGAGCGTGCCAAACCCGCCGGGAAACACAATAGCGCCCGAGCTGTATTTGACGAACATGGTCTTGCGCACAAAGAAGTAGCGGAAGTCCATACCGAGGTTCACGTATTTGTTGAGCCCCTGCTCGTGCGGCAGCTCAATGCCCAAACCAACTGACTTGCCGTTGACGCTCGCCGCTCCCCTGTTGGCCGCCTCCATGATGCCGGGGCCGCCACCGGTGATAACCGCCACGCCGCGCTGGGCAATCTTACGCCCGACGGTGCGCGCCGCCTTGTAGAGCGTATCGGTCTTGGGCGTGCGGGCGCTACCGAAGATGGTCACCGCAGGTCCGAGCTCGGCAAGCGCGCCAAAGCCGTCGACAAACTCGGCCTGGATGCGCAGTACGCGCCACGGATCGGCATGCAACCAGTCGGTCGACTCCTCGGGCGCCAGCAGGTTAGCGTACGTATTGTCCTTAGGAATCATCGGGCCGCGCATGACCACGGGGCCGCGGCGGTACGTCTCGTCGTAGGCAGGCTCGCCCTCGACGTTCTCATTCTTAATCATGGGTACTCCTATCGAGAAAAAGAAAACGGGCGGGGTCGACGCCATGCGTCAAACACCCGCCCGAACATCAACTATTCGGTATGGTACCCACGATGCATCATGCGCTTGCAAGGCATCGGTCAGCGGTCGCGCAGACAGTGTTAGCGAACGCGACGACCGGCCGGCGCTCGCCCCTTGCCGTTGCCCGCGCCCTGCAAGCGCCCGCGCCGCCCTTAGTAATCCACCGCCGCAGGGCTGTTCATCCAGTCACTCACGAACGCGCCGTAACGACCCTCGATAATGGCCTGGCGAGCACGCTGCATAAGGTTGAGCAAGTAGTAGATGTTGTGCATCGACAGCAGAATGCCGCCGAGCATCTCCTTCTGCGTGACCATGTGGCGAATGAGCGCGCGGCTGTAGCCGCCCGTGCACACCGGGCAGGTGCAGGTGGGATCGATGGGACCATCGTCGTGCGCAAAGCGAGCGTTGCGGAAGTTGAGGCGACCCTCGCTGGAGAACGCCGTACCCATGCGGCCCGTGCGCGTCGGCAGCACGCAGTCGAACATGTCGATACCCACGCCCACACCGCGCACGAGGGTGGTGGGGTTGCCGACGCCCATCAGGTAGCGCGGCTTGTGCTTGGGCATGTACTCGCTTACGAGCGGTGCCAGGGTCT
>CABUZF010000162.1 GCA_902495985.1 uncultured Collinsella sp. | reverse complement strand
CGCGGTCTGGCGAATGCCAAGTTCTTCGCCGCGATGAAGCCGGGCGCCTTCTTTGCCAATGGTGGCCGCGGTGACCTTGTTGTTGCCGACGATCTGGTTGCCGCTCTTGAGTCCGGACACCTTGCCGGCGCCGCGGTCGACGTCACCGACCCCGAGCCGCTGCCTGAGACAAGCCCGTTGTGGGATGCGCCCAACATGCTCATCACACCGCACGTCTCCGGCTGGTTCCACCTAGCCGCCACGCTCAATAACGTGGTCGACATCGCCGCGGAGAATCTGCGTCACCTGCAGGCCGGCGAGACCCTACGCTGCTGGATCGAACACTGATTGTTCCGGCGTTTTACCAAACGCCGGAACCTCTCGACGCTGCGAGCCCGCCGTTTGGCCAATCTGCCGTTCAATTTCAAAGGCGCGACCAGAAGGTCAGCGCCTTTTCATTTCACGGCACCTTGGCTCAAACGGCGGGCTCTCACTGACTTTTATTCGACCTGCGGCGTTTTAGAGCCCTATCGGCTTGCAATGCCACTGGCATTTGCCCAGACAGAACCTGCCAAGATTGTTATCTCATTTTGGTCGATTTTAGAGCTCCACGCTTTCGGCACCGTTGATGGTTAGGTCGCGCTCGTAGAAGGCGGTGAGGGCGCGGATGGCGTACATCACGTCGCGCACGCCGCCGGTCTCGTAGCTCGAGTGCATGGCAAGCTGCGGCAGGCCCACGTCCACGGCGTGCATGCTCGCCTGCATGTTGGACAGATTGCCGAGCGTGGAGCCGCCGGCCATGTCGCTCTTGTTGGCGAAGGCCTGCGTGGGCACATCGGCGTCATCGCAGATGGCCTGGAACACCGCGCGGCTAAAGGCATCGGTGCAGTAGTGCTGGTTGGCGGCTTCCTTGATGACGATGCCGCCGTTGAGCACGACCTGGTTGCGGGCATCGCACTTCTCGGCGTGGTTGGGGTGCACGGCATGCGCATTATCGCAGCTCACGAGCATCGAGGCGGCAAGTGCGCGATGGTACGACTCATCATCGAAGCCCAGCGACCCGTTGATGCGTCGCAACGCGTCGGCCAAGAAGGTCGACATGGCGCCCTGCTTGGTCTCGGAGCCAACCTCCTCGTTATCAAAGCAGCAAAAGACCGAGACGTCGTGCGCGTTCTCGGCGCCCAAAAATGCCTGCAGCGAGGTATAGGCACAGGCCAGGTCGTCGAGCTTGGGCGTCGAGATAAACTCATCGGCCCAACCCCAAATGCGCGCATCCTGACGATTGACCAGGAACAGATCGCGGCCCAAAATTTGCTCGGGCTCAACGTCCAGTTCGTCGGCGATCAGAGCATCAAAGTCGCCCTGCTTAAGGTCACCGGCGCTGATGAGCGGGCACAGGTCGACAGCACGATTAGGCGCAAAGCCCTCGTTAACGCCGCGGTTCATGTGGATGGCAAGGCTCGGGATAATAGCGACCTCGCGCTCGGTGGCAAGCAGGCGGCTCTCAATACGGTCGCCCTCGCGTACCAGCACGCGGCCCGCGAGTGCCAGCGGACGGTCGAACCAGGTGTAGTCGATCATGCCGCCGTAGGCCTCGGTGTTCAGGCGCAGCGTCTCGCCCGCGCCGTCGAGCTCGGGCACGGCCTTAACCTTAAACGTCGGTGAGTCGCTGTGCGACGCCGTCAGCTGAAAATGGTAGTCGCCGGCAACGCCGTCCTCGCCCCACGTCGCGGCCAGGTCCTCGCCCACCTTAAAGGCAACAACGCTCGAGGTGTTGCGCTGCGTGTAATAACGCCCGCCCGGCTCGATATCCCACGCCGCATTCTCGGGCAGATAGGTAAAGCCCGCCTCGTCGAGCTCGGCCATAATGGTCGCCGCCGTATGAAACATGCTGGGGCATGCCTCGATAAAGTCGATAAGGTCGTTGGCGGCCTCGATATCGTCGGCCGTCACGTGCGCGCGCTCGGGCGTTTCCTGATCCGTCATGCTCTCCCCTTTCGCTGGGTTGATGGTCCCCTCCAGCATACCCCGCCACGCCAGCGCCGCACTCTTCATTCCGTGCTTAATTCCGCGCCGCTCACCAAGTTGAGCCATCATGCCCGCGTTCCTTTTGCGACAATTGCGCTAACAGGACGAGAGGAGCCGTCATGAAGCCACGCAACATTGTCATCGCCTGCGGTGTCTCGGGAGTCGCTGTCGGCCTTGCCGCTGCCACCGGCATCGTTTATCACAAGCAAATCAAGTCCGCCGCATCGCTCAAACGCTTGACCGGCTACGCGGATGGCTATGACCTGTACGCAATCGACATCGCCTACGACTACGATCTTGATCGCATCATCGCCGCTGGCGTGCGCGACGACCAGGCCTACATCGATGCCGTGGTGACGCAGGTGCTGCCCGGTGTGCCGGTACATGTCCAGGCGCCCCAGTTTGCCTGCAGCGCTTTTGTCGCCGTAGATGCCGAAGGCCGCGTGCGCACCGGTCGCAATTACGACTTTAAAGACGACACCTCGGCGCTGCTGGTGCGCAATCACCCACGCGGCGGCTATGCCTCCATCGGCTTTGCCGCCCTCAATAACCTGGGCGCCAACACTCCGCTTGACTCCGTCACCGGACGCGCCGCGGCGTTGATGGGCCCGTTTGCCCAGCTCGACGGTGTTAACGAATGCGGCGTGTCCATTGCCGTACTCACCCTGGATTCCCAGCCCTGTGACCAGGACACGCAACGGCCCGTCATCAACACTTCGCTCGCCATCCGTCTGGTGCTCGACCGCGCGGCTACCACGCAAGAGGCAGTCGACCTGCTTTCCGCCTACGACATGCACGCCATGGCAGGACGCGATTACCACTTCTTTATCAACGACGCCGCCGGTGACGCGCGCGTAGTAGAGTGGGACCCGCGCGATCCGGACCGCGCTTTCAAAGCGACTCCTGTACGCCAGGTTACGAACTTCTACGCCTGCTATGGCGACGAAGTGCTGCCCAACCAAAAGAATGGCGAGCTGGGCCATGGTAAAGAGCGCGCCGTTGCAATCGCCGATGTCCTTGATACCCATGTCGGTGCCCAGGACGAAACGATTGTCTGGGAAGCCCTGCGTGCCGCAGCGCAAGAGCCCAATCCGGAAGACATCACCAGCAATACGCAATGGTCGGTCGTCTTTGACAATACCGAACCCGCCGCCGCCATTACGCTGCGCCGCCACTGGGGCGACGTCGACGCCTTCGCACTGTAAGGACCCAGGCCCGTCGACCTTACGCTCGCCTGACGTTGCTTACATTTCTATACGCTTGAGCTAACACGTTTTACCCCCGTATCAACAGTGTGCGGGGGTAAACTTATGCGCATGTTATAACTTGCCCGGAAGGATTCATCATGCTCAGGATCGGTCTTCTTACCAGTGGCGGCGACTGCCAGGCGCTCAACGCCACCATGCGCGGCATCGTCAAAACGCTTATGACCAATAGCGAAGAACCTATCGAGATCTACGGTTTTGAGGACGGCTACCAGGGCCTTATCTACAGCAGGTTCCGCGTCATGACGCCCGCCGATTTTAGCGGTATCCTCACCCGCGGCGGCACCATCCTGGGCACGAGCCGCACACCGTTCAAGCGTCTGGATACCCCCGAGGCCGATGGTGTCGAGAAGGTGCCGGCGATGGTCCACACCTATCATAAGCTGCAGCTCGACTGCCTGTTTATGCTGGGCGGCAACGGCTCCACCAAGACCGCCAACCGCCTGCGCGAAGAGGGCCTCAACGTTATCGCCCTGCCCAAGACCATCGATAACGACACCTGGGGCACCGAGCTGACGTTTGGCTTTACGAGCGCCATCGACGTCGCCACCAAGTGCATCGACGACATCCACACCACTGCCTCGAGTCACGGCCGCGTGTTCGTTATCGAGATCATGGGCCACAAGGTCGGCTGGATTCCGCTGTACGCCGGCGTCGCGGGCGGCGCGGACGTCATCCTGATTCCCGAGATCCCCTACGACATGGACAACGTCATCAAGACCATCGAACATCGCATGGAGACCGGCAGCCGCTTTACCATCGTGGCCGTCGCCGAGGGCGCTATCTCCAAGGAGGACGCAGCGCTGTCCAAGAAGGAGTACAAGAAAAAGCT
>CABUZF010000161.1 GCA_902495985.1 uncultured Collinsella sp. | reverse complement strand
CGCTCAAGCGCCTGGTTCAGCGCGAGGTCGTGGATGCCATCGCCGCCGCTATCATCGACGGCACGGTGCGCGAGGGCGATCAGGTGACGGTCGATGCCGGCAAGGACGGCGGCTTTACCGTCGTGTGCGACAACACGCCGGCGGCCACCTACGAGGTTCCCGACGCCGAGTAGATTTTGGGACATGCCTTAAAATCTACCAGCCGTCTCTAAACGCCAAGGGCGGCGGATCCAATTGGGTCCGCCGCCCTTTTTCGTGCGACAATCGATGATGTTGAACGGATGCGATGCGAGGAGCTATGCAGATGAAAGACGAGATCAAGACAAGCGCGCCGGCGCTCAAGCCCACGTCCAAACCGGCGCCCAAGCCGCGCGACCCCTATATCCGTGCCGAGAACGAGGACGATGACGGTTACGATCCCTACAGCGACCGACGCCTCGAGCGCGAGCCAATGTTCGAAGCCGACCCGTGGCGCTGAGTGCCACCCAAAAGGCCACCAATTAAGTTGCGGTGAAATAGGGACTGTTTTTGCAGTTTGACCAGCAAAAACAGTCCCTATTTCACCGCAACTGCGTTAGGGATTTTTCTACAGGGGGAGGGTAGTCAAAAAAGCCCCGTCCCAAATTGACTGCTCGGGGAGTCGCATTCGAGCTCGTGTCCTCTTGGCCACTCGATATCCTTCGGAGCAATAACAGTGAAAAAACTTGCTTAAGTGTTAATCAAGCTACACACAATCTTGCTCTCTAATTAATCAAGAATCACTATAATTTTGATTAGCTAGAGAGCAAGATTGGAGAATAATGGCATTCAACGACTTGATCGCCCAGAAAATAAAGGACTTTGAACAGCAGGGGGTTCCGCAGGTCTTTGAGCGAGACCTTGATCTAGGAAACCCACAGGAGCCAAAGCGCGACAACATCGTAAATGTGATTGTGGGGGCCCGCCGTTGTGGAAAGACGTATCGCCTGTATCAGGAGATGCGGCGGCTTCAGAGCCGGGGCGTCGAGCTTGACCGGATGCTTTACTTCAATTTTGAGGATGAGCGCTTGCGCCCGTATGAGCCATCGCTGCTGGCGGACGTGCTCGACACGTTCTATGCGCTGTATCCTGTTGCTCGAACCGAGGGCGCTTACATTTTCTTTGACGAGATCCAGGAAATTCCCGAATGGGGTGCGTTTCTGCGGCGTGTAGTCGATACGGAGAAAGCGACCGTCTATGTGACGGGATCTTCTTCTAAGATGCTGTCCTCAGAACTTAAGAGCGAGTTCAGGGGTCGTTCTCTTGTGCGAGAGCTTTTTCCGTTGAGTTTTTCGGAATACGTTCGATATAAGACGGGGAGCGTTCTCGAGTCAGATGCGACCTTTTCCCCGAGCGATGCAGCGCTGCTTCGACATCATCTGATCGGGTATCTTGAACGAGGGGGATTCATCGCGACACTTGAGCAGACGCCTGCAGACGCGATTCAGCTGCTACAGGAATATGCTTCGCGAACGGTCGCCATGGACGTCGTTGAACGTTACGACGTCAAGAACCCTCGCCTGGCATCGCTGTTCTTGACGCGGTGTATGGCATCTTCGGGACGAGAGCTGTCAGTGAACAAAGTGTACAACGAGTTCAAGAGCAGACAGATACCCGTCAGTCGTAATTCGCTCAGCGACTTACTTGAGTATTATGAGGACGCCTATCTGTTATTTTCTGTGCCGGAGTTCATGCGTTCACTGGCAAATAACATGCGGTCTGCGTCTAAGGTCTACGCTGTCGACCCTGCGATGTTTGGAGCATTCTCTCCCGCATCGGCATTGGACCAGGGCCAGAGGCTCGAGACCGCAGTGTTCAATGCGCTAAGAAGAAGGACTCCCGCGGTGAGGACCGGCTCGGTCTGCCGCCTGCTAATCAAAGAGAAGAGCAAAAGCCATGAGGTGGACTTTGTGGCTGGGGATGCGCTTCTCATGCGGGCTTATAGCCTGATTCAGGTGAGTGCGGATATGGCAAGTGAGAAAACGCGCGAGCGCGAAATCGCCGCGCTTGATGCCTCGATGGCCCAGTTTGATCTTGGCGAGTCGGCAATCGTTACCATGGATGAACAGACCGATATTCCATGCGAGCACGGTGTGGTACACGTTATGCCCGCATGGAAGTGGCTCCTTGCCTAATCATCTATGGGCCTGTGGGGTCAGGACCTCCTGGCTCCTTCATCACGGTTGGGGAGCACCTTGCTGCGCCAGGCTAGTCCTGGGTTTTGATACTCGGCAGCAGGATCTGCGCGAGGTAGTCGGTCTCGAGTTTGGTCGCGGCGTCTGCGTTGCCGTCTTTGCCAACCAGGTCGTTCTTGATCTGGCTATAGGTGTAGCGGTTGCCAGTCGTGAGCTCGACAAGCTCAATGGCCGTGTCCATGGGGTAGGTTGACACGGGGTTCTGCGTCCGTCCGTTGATGGTCTGGGGCACCACGTACGGATAGACGGGGCCGCTGGCGTAGACGGTATAACCGTTGCCTAGATTGGCCGCGCCCAAAACCGTATCGCCTTCATCGGGCGTAAAGCTCTCGCCCTCGCGCACCGCGACGAGCGTCACGATCGGCGTATTGCTGTCGCCGGCAAGATAGATGCATAGCGTGCTGCCATTCTGCCAAGTCTCGACCTTGCCGTACCACTCGACGGGGATATCGAGCTGGTAAAGGTCGGTTGCCTTATGACGGGCGTCGGCATCGCGGGCCGCCTGTGCCTTTTGCGCGCTCACGGCATTGACGGCGGCGTCGCGCCGCGCGGTTGCCGCCTGCTGGAGCACCTTGGCGGTGGCGGCGGAGCTCGCGCCTCCCTCCTCGGCATATTTGGCGGCGGCATCGATCTGGTCGTCAGTCACCGCGTCGGCCGAAGGCGCCTTGAGCTTAAAGGTAGCCTGGGCACTTAAATCCTGTCCATCGCTCTTAACGGTGACCTGCGTCTTGGTGGTCGGGACGGTATAGATGGTGCCGTCGGCCGCGATGGGGGAGGCAGCGATGGAGAGCGTGTAATCGCCGGGCAGCAGTTTGATGCCGCGGCCGTGCTCGTCAACATAGAGCGTTTCGCTCACGGAGGAGCCGTCAGAATCCTGACCGCTCACCTGTACGGGAATCTTGGAGCCAGTGGAACAGTCGAGGCCCGCGGCATGCACGCCAATCTGCACTGACATCATCGTGTGGGCATTGGCGGCGACAGTGGCAGCCTGCTCTTGCTGATATCCGTTCCAGGCAGCATAGCCTGTACCGCCGGCGACGAGCGCGACGGCCACAACGCCGGCAACCATCAGGTTGCGGCGCTTGGGCGACATCTTACGATGACGAACCTCGGCTTCGCGTGCCGAAGGAACGGACGGTAGGGGAATATCGCCCATGGCGATGGTCTCGTCCACGGCAGGCGCAGAGCCTAAGCCAGGGAGCTCGCGGGTCAGCGAATCTTCGGCCGGCAAGTTGTCGAGCAAGATGGTTTCCTCGCTCGTGTCGGATCCGGGCTGGTCGTCGGCCTCGCTTTCGGTGTCTTCGTGATCTGCCTCATCCTCGGCAGGCTCAACGTCGCCTGTATCCTGATCATCGGGCTGCGCCTCGATTTCCGGCTCATCCTGCACATCAACGCTCGAATCGTCAAACGCAACATCGTCAAGCGAAATCCGGTCTAGGCTCTCCAGGGCCTCGGCACACGCTTCTGCATCTTGGACCGCGTCCTCTTGGCCCGTCGTCTCATCTTTCATATATCCCCCAAGCTCAATATCGGGACAACACTGTACCCAAAAACAGGACCCTATAGAGCCGCCTCATGATTTGAAATCCGATTTTATATATGCGCATGTTTTTGAATAGATGAATAGAGACGCAACGACAAAAGCCCCCGAAAAGCGAGCGAAACGCTTTCCGGGGGCTCTGCGAGGCATTGGATGAAAAACCTGGCGGGCGGGCCTATGCCCAGGCGCCAACAGCGACCAACATGTTACTCGGCGTGCGCGTAATCAACCTTGGCGCGGCGAGCGGTAGCCTTCTCCCAATCGCTGGTGCCCTCAAAGACATCCTGCTTGTAGGGATTGCGGCCGAGCTTCTTGGCGCGGTAGGCGATGTAGATGATCGCGGCGACGTTGGCGATCAGTGCGGCGATCGAGACCGCGGT
>CABUZF010000160.1 GCA_902495985.1 uncultured Collinsella sp. | reverse complement strand
TGAGTATGTAGACGAAGTTTGGGAAGATGTCGTCGCCGATATCGAGCAACTGGTGAGTTATCCGTCCGTGGCCGTTGCTGCCGATGCGGAGCCCGGCGCGCCGTTTGGCCGCCCGGTCCGTGACGCGCTCGATTGCGCGCTCGGCATCGCGCAGAAGCTCGGCTACCAGACGAGCGACGACGGGGGCTATGTGGGCATCGCCGACATTCCCGGCCGCGGCGACAAGCAGCTCGCGACCATCTGCCACGTGGACGTGGTGCCCGCCGGCCCCGGTTGGAACACCGACCCGTTTGCGATGGAGCGTCGCGAGGGCTGGCTGCTCGGTCGCGGTGTTATCGACGACAAGGGTCCGGCGGTGCTGTCGCTCTACGCCGGCGCCTATCTGCTCAAGCACGGCATTACCCCGCGCTATACCTTCCGCGCGCTGCTGGGCTGCGATGAGGAAGTGGGCATGTCCGACGTTCACCATTATCTGGAGAACCACACAGATCCCGACTTTCTGTTTACGCCCGATGCCGAGTTCCCGGTTTGTAATGCCGAGAAGGGCCAGTTTGGGGCGACGTTTGTGAGCTCTAGGATCGATGGCGGGCGTATTGTGTCGTGGAGCGGTGCCGAGGCGAGCAACGCCATTCCGTCGCAGTCTATCTGCGAGCTTGCGATTGCCGCCGATGAGCTGCCGGCGCCCGCTGAGAATGCCGACCGCCTGGAGATCACCGCACTCGATAACGGCCATGCGCAGATTTTTGCCCACGGCATTGGCGGTCATGCTTCGATGCCCGAGGGTACGATCAATGCCGTCGGCCTCATCGTGGCGTATCTGCGCGAGGCCGAGGATGCGTTTGGTGCGCGCGACGAGCGCCTGCTGACGCCTGCCGAGCACGAGTTTGTCAAGTTTCTGGCCTTTGTGCATGCGGACGCCTATGGCCGCGGCCTGGGTATCGACGCGACGAGCCCGGCGTTTGGCCCGCTCACCTGCAACCCCGGCGTCATCCGCGTGGCGGATGGCCACATTGAGCAGGTCATCGACGTGCGTTTCCCCGACAGCACGAGCGCCGATACCATCTGCGAGCAGCTCGAGCCGCTCGTGGGCCGCTTTGGTGTGACGTATCGCGTGGGTCGTACCAAGGTGCCGTTCTCGGTCTCTGCTGACGATCCGGCCGTGAAGGCGCTTATCGATACCTATAATGAGTTTACGGGCAAGCATGCCGAGCCCTTCGCCATGGGCGGCGGCACGTACGCACGCAACTTTGCCCGCGCCGTCTCATTTGGCCCCGAGGAAACCGGCCTGGAGCTGCCCGCATGGGGCGGCCAGATGCACGGCCCCAACGAGTGCGCCAACGAGGAACAGCTCAAGCAAGCGCTCAAGATCTATATCGTGGCAATCCTTCGTCTAAACGAACTGGAGCTTTAAGGTTGCGCGGTTTCCTAATCTAAGTTGCGGTGGAATAGTTCCTAGAATGGGCCATTTGATGGCCAAACAGGAACTATTTCACAGCAACTTTGTTTTTATTGGTGTAAAAGGCTGGCCATGTTTGGCGGCGGGTTTGTTATTCGTTTGTAAAGCCGAGCCGCGCTTGCGGTAAGGGTCTATCAAATGACCGTAAGAAACCGCAGATAAGGCGGTCGTCGCCCGATCGAGGCCGTATCTTTCCAAACAGCAAAGCGGGCAGGGTGCCCGCGATTCGCATGTATGAAAGGAAGATCATGCTCGATCAGGCTTATTCTCGTCGTCAGTTCCTCGGCCTCGCTGGTGGTCTTGCCAGCATCGTCGGACTCGGTCTTGTTGGCTGCGGTGGTTCCAATGCCGCCGACACCGCTGCCGAGGGTAGCGCCGCTGCTGCCGAGTCCGTCTCCGGTGAGGTGACCTACGACGGTGCCTCCTCGTTCCAGGCTCTCGTCGAGGCTGCTGCCGAGAAGTTCATGGACGCCAACCCCGACGTCTCCGTCTCCGGCTCGGGCAACGGTTCGGGCAAGGGCCTGACCGCTGTCGCCGCCGGCACCGTCACCATCGGTAACTCCGACGTCTTCGCCGAGACCAAGCTCGAGGCCGACCAGGTCAAGAACCTCGTCGACCACGAGGTCGCCGTTGTGGGCATGGGCCCCGTCGTCTCTAAGAACGTGACGGTCGACGATTTGTCCCTCGAGCAGCTCAAGGGCATCTTCTCCGGCCAGATCACCAACTGGAAGGAGGTCGGCGGCGACGACGCCAAGATCGTTGTCCTCAACCGCAAGGCCGGCTCCGGTACCCGCGCCACCTTCGAGGCCGCCGTCTTTGGCGACGAGGCCGTCGACTTTAAGGGCGACGCCGAGCTCGACAAGTCCGGCGACGTCCAGACCCAGATGGCCAGTACCGACAACGCCATTTCCTACCTCGACTTCTCGCACTTTGACGATTCCAAGTTCAACGCCGTCAAGGTCGAGGGTGTCGAGCCCAAGAGCAAGAACGTCACCGACGACTCCTTCAAGATCTGGGCGACCGAGCACATGTACTGCGCCAAGGACGCCGACGAGGCCACCAAGGCCTTCCTGGACTTTATGCTTTCCGACGACGTCCAGGGCAAGCTTGTCGAGGAGCAGGGCTTTATCCCTGTCTCTGCCATGAAGGTCGTCAAGGACGCCAGCGGCAAGGTCTCTGCTAAATAAGTAATCGCCCCGGAAAGGTTTGCAATGGCAAAACAGCTGCCAAAGCGCGACCTTGAGAACGTGGGCCTGGGCGTCACGGGCGCGTGCGTAGCGCTCGTGACGCTTGTCGTTGCCGCGCTCATCTTTATGGTCGCCCAAAAGGGCCTCTCGGCTTTTTTCAAGGATGGCGTTTCGGTCGTCGAGTTCTTCACCGGCACCAAGTGGGACCTGGCCAACACAGCCGAAAACGGTCTGCCTTACACCGGCGCCCTGCCTCTGATCGTCACCTCGTTTGCGGTCATGGTGCTCTCCACGCTCATCGCGCTGCCCATCGCCATCGGCTCTGCCATCTTTGCGGTCGAGATTAGCCCTAAGTTTGGTTCCAAGGTCTTTCAGCCGCTCATTGAGCTTTTGACCGGTATTCCCTCGGTCGTCTTTGGCCTGATCGGTTTTCACGTGGTCGTCGGCCTTATGAAGAGCGTTTTCCACGTGAGTACGGGCCTGGGCATCCTGCCTGGCGCCATCGTGCTGGCCGTCATGATCCTGCCGACGATGACCACCCTTTCGGTCGATGGCCTGCGCGCCGTGCCCGACAGCTACCGTCAGGGTTCGCTTGCTCTGGGCTATACCCGCTGGCAGACCATCTGGCACGTGGTACTCAAGTCTGCCATGCCGTCGCTCATGACCGCGGTCATCCTCGGTATGACCCGCGCCTTTGGCGAAACGCTCGCTGTGCGCATGGTTATCGGCGGCATCGAGGCCATGCCGACGTCGCTGCTGTCGCCGGCGTCCACCATCACCACCACGCTCACCACGTCTATGGCAGTCTATGCCGAGGGCTCGGCCCAGGACGATGTTCTGTGGGCGCTCGGTCTGCTGCTGATGGGCATGAGCCTCATCTTCATCCTGATCATCCACCTTATCGGCCGCAAGGGGGCGAAGGCTCGTGGCTAGCACGCGCATCCATATCGACGAGACGAGACTCGGGCGGGTCCAAAGGCAGGACCGCATCGCCACGGGCGTGCTGACGGCAATCGTCGCCATCGTCATGCTCATCGTCATCTCCATGGTGGCCTATATCCTGTTCGAGGGCGTCTCGATGCTGTTCCAGCCGGGGTTTCTCACGCAGCCCGCGCGCGCCAACGGAACCCAAGGCGGCGTGCTCTACCAGCTATTCGACTCGTTCTACCTGCTGCTGATCACTCTGGTCATCTCGGTGCCCATCAGTCTGGGCGGAGCGGTCTTTCTGGTTGAGTACGCGCCGAACGGCCCTATCCGCGACATCGCCTCCACCGCCATCGAGACACTGTCCTCGCTGCCGTCCATCGTCGTCGGCATGTTCGGCTTTCTGGTGTTCTCGGTGCAGCTGGGCTGGAAGTACTCCATCATCTCCGGCGCCGTCGCGCTCACCATGTTCAACATCCCCATTCTGGTGCGCGTGATTCAGCAGGCGCTCGAGGACGTGCCGCAGGCCCAGCGCGATGCGTGACTGGCCATGGGCCTTACCCGCTG
>CABUZF010000159.1 GCA_902495985.1 uncultured Collinsella sp. | reverse complement strand
TGGGACGCCGGTTTTGACTTCTATGCTCCGCAGGAGTTCACGGCCGAGGACGGTCGCCATATTCTAATCGGCTGGATGGGCATGCCCGATGAGCCGACCTATGGCAACGACCCCACTGTGGTGTGCGGCTGGCAGCACTGCATGACGGTGCCGCGCGAGCTTACGGCCGGTGCCGACGGCGTGGTGCTGCAGCAGCCGGCGAGCGAGATTGAGCATCATTATGTCTCGGTGCGTGTGGGGGAGGGCTCGTTGGAGGTTGCCGGCGATACCTGCTTTGACGTTGTTGTCGACGGTGTCGACGGCGCGTTTAACGCGATCGTTGATGGCGAGCTAAAGCTGGTGCTTGTTCCCGCCGAGGGCGAACTGCCCTCGCGCTTTGAGATGCGATTTACCGATGAGGGTCGCGCTTCTGCCGGCTGCGGTCGTACCGTGCGCTGGGAGCCCGTCGACGAGGTTCGTAACGTACGCATTGTTGGCGATGCCTCTTCGGTCGAGGTGTTTGTGAACGATGGTGCGTTCGTGTTCTCGACGCGCATCTATCCCGAGGCCTATGGCGTGACCGTTGACGCTCCGGGCGCGAATGTGACCTACCACGCGCTCAACATCTAAGCGATTCGTCGCATATCGGCGCTATACTGCAGCCGTAGCCCACGATGCGGGAAACATCCGCATCGTGGGTTTTTGTTATGGAGGGAAGGTGCCGTATGGGCGTACAGCAGCTAGAAGAGGCCTGGGCTTTGAGGGCCAGCGCGCGTGAGGCGCGGTTGCTTGCGGCGTCGCATGTGCCGGCAGCGCTGTCGTTGCTGGGGATTGTACGGCCCGACGATCGTCTGGTGGCCTTTGCGGATGACTTTGCCGATGCGTTTGCGAGCGGCTTTGATGACTGCGATGTTGTGCTCGTGGGCTCGCCGTCCGCCGAGGCGTTTGCCGCCGCATCCGAGGGCTTTGATGCTTCGTTTGATGCCGAGGGTCCGCACCTGTGGTGGTTCGTCAACTCCATCGGCGGGTTTGGTCTGCGTGTGCCCGATCTGCGTGCGCTGGGTCGGGCGGCGCGTGAGGCCCATGCGCTGCTGGTTGTTGACAACACCGTGGCGTCGGCTTTTGGCTGCGATCCGCTGCGGCTGGGTGCTGCGCTGTCGTTCGAAGCGCTTGACCGTGTGTGCGCCGGTGAGGCTCCACGCAAGCTCGTTGCTGCTTCGGTGGCGCGCTCGCAGCTCAAGCGCCATCGTGTGGATGCCGCTGCCGAGTGCGCGCACGTATTGTTTGCAGGCTGCGGTGCGTCGGCGCTCGACCTTTCTGCCGAGGAGACCGACGTGCTGGAGCGTGGGCTTTCCTCGCTTAACGTCCGCATGCAGGCGCATTTCGACCGCGCCCGTGCGCTGGCCGAGTATCTGGCCGCCAACGAGATGGTGCGCAACGTTCGCTATCCCGGGCTGAGTTCGCATCCCGACCATGCGGCTGCAACGGGAATCCTCGAGCACGGCTTTGGACCGGCAGTTGAGTTTGATCTTATCGAACGTAGCGCGGGCGAGCTGTTCGATGCTTTGCCCGGGGAGTTTCGCACATCGCCCGTCGGCGGCGCAACGACGCGCCTTTCGGCCCCACGCGGCAAGCAGGGGAGCACCATCCGCCTCTTCGCCGGTACCGACGACCCCTTGATCGTGGCCGCCACCCTAGACAATGCCCTCCGATGATTATTCTGGGACGGGGATTAAAAAATCATTGTGTACCTAATGATTTTTTAATCCCTGTCCCAGAATAATCATCTATGGTGACCGACCAGCTAAAAAAGCCCCGTCCCAAATTGGCTACTCTTTGATGCTGGCGATGAGGGCGTTGGCTTTGGTGGCGATGACGTTGTTAATGTCGGCCTGCAGCTCTTCGTAGACCGCTATGGCTCGCTCGCCGGCGGGGGTGAGGGTGGATCCGCGGGCGCCGTCGCGCTCGATGAGCTTGCAGCCCAGCTGACCTTCGGCCTCGTTTACAATGCGCCAGGCCTTGGAATACGCCATGCCCATGCTCTTGGCGGCGCGGTTGAGCGAGTGCTCGCGGGCAATACCCTGCAGCAGCAAGACGCAGCCGTGGCCGAACACGCCCGGCAGATCCTTGTCGCACGCTTGAATGACCAACTTTGCCGTCGTCTTGTACTCCATGTGCTCCACGTCTCCCCGCTAAAGTGTTTGCTGGGCAAACGCATAGCCTGCGTCAAACCCTCGTGTGCTCTTCTTAAATCATGCATTGTAGCAGTCAAAGTGCGTTAAGATACTTCCCCAGTATTGGGCGCCCAAGGTTGGGCTGGGTCCTACGAGGCCTGCAGCCGACCGGTCGCATGGAAAAAGGAGAAACATGGCTACGTTCTTTCCCGGTGAGTCCCACACGTTTTCGGAGTATCTGCTGGTCCCTGGTTACTCGTCCTCGCAGTGCATCCCCAACAACGTCTCTCTTAAGACGCCGCTGACCCGCTTTAAGCGCGGTGAGAAGCCGGCAATCACCCTGAACATCCCCATGGTTTCCGCCATCATGCAGTCCGTCTCGGGCGTCGACATGGGTGTCGCGCTCGCTACTGAGGGCGGCCTGTCCTTCATTTACGGTTCCCAGAGCGCCGAGTCCGAGGCCGCCATGGTCAAGGCCGTCAAGGATCACAAGGCCGGCTTCGTTCAGTCCGATTCCACGCTGACCCCCGACATGTCCATGGAGCAGGTCATTGAGCTCAAGGAGAAGACCGGCCACTCCACCATGCCGGTTACCGACGACGGCACTCCCAAGGGTAAGCTCCTGGGCATCGTCACCAGCCGTGACTATCGCCCCAGTCGTGATGACCACCAGACGAAGGTCTCCGAGTTCATGACCCCGCGTGAGCAGCTCATCGTGGGCGACAAGAACATCAGCCTCAAGGTTGCCAACGACGTCATCTGGGACAACAAGCTCAACGCCCTGCCGATCGTCGACGACAACGATCACCTTATGGGCATCGTCTTCCGCAAGGACTACGACAGCCACAAGACCAACCCCAACGAGCTGCTCGATGGCGACAAGCGCTACATGGTCGGCGCTGGTATCAACACCCGCGACTATGCCGAGCGCGTGCCGCTGCTTATCGAGGCCGGTGCTGACGTTCTGTGCATCGATTCCTCCGAGGGCTTCAGCGAGTGGCAGAAGCGCACCATCGAGTGGATCCGCGCCAACTACGGCGAGGACGTCAAGGTCGGTGCCGGTAACGTCGTCGACGCCGAGGGCTTCCGCTTCCTGGCCGATTGCGGCGCCGACTTCATCAAGGTCGGTATCGGCGGCGGCTCCATCTGCATCACCCGTGAGACCAAGGGCATCGGCCGTGGCCAGGCTACCGCGCTGATCGACGTCTGCCGCGCTCGCGACGAGTACTACGAGGAGACCGGTGTCTACGTGCCCGTGTGCTCTGACGGCGGTATCGTCTACGACTACCACATGACGCTCGCCCTTGCCATGGGTGCCGACTTTATGATGCTGGGCCGCTATTTCGCCCGCTTTGACGAGAGCCCGACCGAGCGCGTCAACGTCAACGGCCAGTACATGAAGGAGTACTGGGGCGAGGGTTCTGCGCGTGCCCGCAACTGGCAGCGCTACGACCTGGGCGGCGCCGCGAAGCTCAGCTTCGTCGAGGGCGTCGACTCCTACGTCCCGTACGCCGGTTCCCTTAAGGACGGCGTGGGCGGTACGCTCTACAAGGTCAAGTCAACGATGTGCAACTGCGGCGCCCTCTCGATCCCCGAGCTCCAGGAAAAGGCACGCCTGACCCTGGTAAGCTCCACCTCCATCGTCGAAGGCGGCGCCCACGACGTAGTCGTGAAGGATTCTCAGCAGTCTGTGTCTTATCGATAAGCGGCTTTCCCAGGCACCGCACCTTGCCGTTCAAACCGTCGCTTGCGTACCTAAGTACGCGGCGCTCCTCTTTCACGGCAATCTGCGGCACTTGGAAAACCCGACCATGCTTGGGCGGGTAACAATTAGCGGTTGATTCAAAACCACGTTATTTAGATAAAGCGAGATGCCTGCAAGTCGCAGGCATCTCGCTTGTCGTATTTGCTATCATCAGTCAAGTTAACCTTAGGGTCGGTCGGCTTAGCTTTGTTCGCTACAAGTTCCGCACGCAAAGAAGAGCACTAAATGTGCTCTTCGT
>CABUZF010000158.1 GCA_902495985.1 uncultured Collinsella sp. | reverse complement strand
CATCGACCAGTTCCTGGTCCTGACGCGCGAGTCCGGCGCCAGCTCCGCCATGTACCTGCAGAATGTTGTTGCCAAACTGGGTTCCCAGCAACCCTCCATGTACGCGCTTGCTCTTGCCGAGCATGTGCTCGACGGCCGCGGCGCCGTCCGTATCCACGGTGGCGGCTTTGGTGGCACCATCCAGGCCTTCGTGCCGCTCGACCTGGTCGACACCTTCATTACCAAGATGAACGGCTGGCTGGGCGAGGGCTCTGCCCGTCACTACGCCATCTCTGACAAGGGGGCTTACGCGGCATGGCTGTAATGACTGATGTGCGCGAGGCCGCGCAGGGCCTCATCGAATATGCCATCCACCGATCGATGATCGGACAGGACGACCGCATCTGGGCCTACAACACCATTCTGGAGTGCATCGGCGCCACAGGCCCCGCACTCGACATGGCCTGGGCGCTCCAGGTCGAGAAACTCTCGCTCGTTCACCCCGATACCCTGCCCGACTTTGACCTGGAGGGCACGCTTGCCGCGCTCTCCGAGACCGCCGTTGCCAACGGCGCTGCCGAGGACACGGCATCGGGCCGCGACCGCATTGCCATGCGCATTATGGGCGTTCTCATGCCGAGGCCTTCGGTTGTAAACGAGGAGTTCAACGGACGCATGGGCGTCAACGAGCCCCGTGCCGCGACCGACTGGTTCTACGGCCTGTGCTGCGACGCCGGCTACGTGCGCCGCGCCGCCATCGCGCGCAATATCAAATGGAACACCCCCACCAACTGGGGTGACCTGGAGATCACTATCAACCTGTCAAAGCCCGAAAAGGACCCGCGCGATATCGCCGCAGCAGGTGCCGCCAAAAACACGGGCGAGAAGTATCCCGCCTGTCAGCTCTGCATCGAAAACGAGGGCTACCCCGGACGCTCCGCCGCAGCCGACGGCGGCGCTCATCCCGCCCGCCAGAATCTGCGCGTTATCCCCATTGAGCTCGACGGCGAGCGCTGGGGCTTCCAGTACAGCCCGTACGCGTACTTTAACGAGCACTGCATTGCCATGAGCTCCGAGCATCGTCCGATGCACGTCGACCGCAAGGGGCTGACCTGCCTGCTCGACTTTGTCGACCTGTTCCCGCACTACTTTATTGGCTCCAACGCCGACCTGCCCATCGTGGGCGGCTCGATTCTGTCGCACGACCACTTCCAGGGCGGCGCGCACGAGTTCCCCATGATGCACGCCGCCGAGGTCTCGCAGTTTAGCGTGCCCGGCTTTGACCAGGTCACCGGTACCGTGCTGCAGTGGCCGCTCTCGGTGCTGCGCCTGCGCTCGCATGACCGCGCCCAGCTGCTCGACGCTGCCGAGAAGATTATCCTCGCCTGGCGCGAGTGGACCGATGAGTCTGTGGGCGTCATCGCGCACACGGCCGATGGCGTGGCGCACAACACCGTGACGCCCGTCATCCGCCGCGTCGACTCCCGCGGCAATGCCGGCGGCGAGATTTACGAGGCCTACCTGGCGCTTCGCTGCAACATCACGACCGACGAGCATCCGCTGGGCGTTTTCCACCCGCATGCTGAGTACCACCACATTAAGAAAGAGAACATCGGCTTGATTGAGGTCATGGGCCTGGCCATTCTGCCGCCGCGCCTGGTTCCCGAGCTTGGCGCTGTCCGCGAGCACTTGCTGGCGGCCAAAGCCGATGCCAGCTACGACCTTGCTGGCGCGCTCGAGGGCGACGACCTTTGCCGCAGCCACGCCGCATGGGCCAAGGACGTCTTTGCCCGCCGCGCCGACGAGCTTACGGCCGACAACGCCATCGATATCCTGCACGAGGAGGTCGGCGTGGCGTTTGGCCACGTGCTCGACAACGCCGGCGTCTTTAAGTGGGACGAAGCCGGCCGCGCCGCCCAGCAGCGCTTTATCGACTCGCTATAGAGCACGGGCCCGAACGTTCAACAGCAGCCCCCACGACATAGCCACCTACACGACAACGGCGCCCGCCGGCAACATCGCCGACGGGCACCGTTTTTGAGTGTAGTCATTGGGGACGTTCTTAAACGACTAGTCATTAAAGAACGTCCCCAATGACTACTTGCGGCCAAGGCAACGCCGATGTTTTGGCAACGACAGCAAAAACCCGCCAGAGCGAGCAAGGTGCCTTGAAACGAGGCGGCATTGACCTTCTGGTCATGCCGCCGAAGTTGAAAGGCAGATTGCCGCTCTGGCGGGTTTGCAGCGTCGGTTGGTTACGGCGTTTGGTAAAACGCCGTAACTTTAAAGCTCCGTTACTTCAACGCTGTTGTAGATCTCGTCCCAGCGGTCCATGACCAGGTGACCGGTCTTGGGATCCATGGCGTTGAGCTTGCCGCAGGTATTGGCGGTCTTGAGCACCGTGATGTCATCGGCACCGGCAGCAATGGCATGCGCAAAGCCGGCGATGGTCGAGTCGCCGGAACCCGTTGCGTTCACAGCCGCAATCGCGGGCGTCTTAGCGCGGAATGCGCGGCCCTCATGGAAGCCCACCGAACCGGCAGCGCCCATCGAAACGACGACCCAGGGGATACCGGCAAAGCGGTCATCGGCGGCAAGCGCCTCGCGCAGGGCATCGACATCATCGGTCGTAAAGGACGTACCCAGCAGGCCGTTAATCTCGGTCAGGTTGGGCTTTACGAGCTCAGGCTTAGCGTCAGACTCCAGCGCGGCCTCCAGCGATGCACCCGAGGTGTCGAGCAGCACCTTGGCGCCCGCCTCCTCGGCGATCTTGACGAGCTCGGCATAGTAGCCAGCATCGACGCCACGCGGCAGCGAGCCCGAAAGCGTCACAACGTCCGCCTTCGCTGCAAGCTCGGCAAACTTGGCCGTAAAGGCCTCGAGCTCGGCCGGGGAGATCTGCGGGCCGCTCTCCAGCAGCTCGGTCTGATTACCCTCGTGCAGAATATTCAGGCAAATGCGCGTCTCACCGGCGATGGGCACAAAGTCGTTCTTGACGCCGTCGGCATCCATAAGCTCGGCCATATAGGCACCCATGTGGCCGCCGAGCAGACCGGTCGCGAGCACGTCGTCGCCCAGCTGCAGCAGCACGCGGCTCACGTTGAGGCCCTTACCGCCAGCGGTCTTTTCGGGCGTCACACGGTTAACATCGTCGATGATCAACTTGTCGAGCTGATAGCGCGTATCAATCGACGGGTTCATGGTAACGGTCAGAATCATGTTGAACTCCTGTTCCGGGGCGGCATGACCCGCCTCAAACATACGATAACTCGTTAAAGGATCTCGATCTCAAAGCCGCGGGTGACGGTCTCTCCCGGCTTGGCCACCAGGCAGCCACGCTTGTGCTCCAGAATATCGTCCTCGTCGGAGCAGGTGGACAGACCACCCCACGGTTCAACAGCCACAAAGTCGCCCTCGGGCTTGCTCCACACAATCAAGTACGGCATATCGGGGAACGTCAGGCGCACGCCCTTGTCCTCGGTTTTCTTGGTCAACGTAACCACGCGGCTCTCGAGCACGTCAAAGATGGTCTCCGCAAAGTCGAAGAGTTCGTGGGTAAGCGGTAGGTTCTGGCCGATCATGGGGTTCTTGCTGCGATGCTCAACATCAATCAGGCCCGTCGAGGGAACGGCAGTACAGAGCTCGGTGGCCTCGCGCTGCTCAAAACGGAGCTCGTAGTCGTCGTAGGACTCGCCCTCGTCAAGCGGGCACTTAAAGCCAGGGTGACCGCCCACAAAGAACGGCATGTCCTCGGTGCCCTCATTGGTCACCTCGTACGACACGGCCACCTTCTCCGCATCGATCGTGTAACGAGCAACGATCTTAAACGGATACGGGTACTGCTCGAGCAACTCGGCATGGTCGGCAGAGCTTAAGCTCAGCGCAACCATGTTGTCGCTCTGCTCCTCGAGCTTCCACTCCTGTTTGCGCGCAAAGCCGTGGCGGGCGAGCTTAACCTCGCGGCCGCCCATGGTCATTGCGCGACCGTCACGAAGGCCGCCGCAGATCGGGAAACAAATGGGTGCCTGGCCCGACCACACCGCCGGGTCGCCCTGCCACAGGTACTCACGGCCGTTGGCTTTAATCGAAGTGAACGATCCGCCAGCCGTGCTCAGTGCCACACGAATAGAACCGTTATCAAGAACAAACTCCATGGGAATCTTCTCCTTCACATATCATCT
>CABUZF010000157.1 GCA_902495985.1 uncultured Collinsella sp. | reverse complement strand
TTGTGAACTTAGGTAATAGGAGTCGTCGGAGCACACGGCATGTCCGTCTGCATAACGAATGCGTTTGGCGCGCGTAAGCTCGCAGCCTTCGGGAAACCCGGTAATCCCGGAGAGTGCCTTGCTACAGACGAGGAGCTCAAAGACGGTGGTGACAGTCTTGAGCTCAAAGCCTCGGCTGGTCGCGATTTCCTTAAAGGTCTCGAGTCCGCCGCCGCCACGACTCGTCTCGTCACTGATGTTGCGAATGACGCGCATGCCTTTGCCTTGCTGGGGGAGCACGTAACCATCTGCCGCAAGCATCGAGATGGCGCGACGGACCGTCATGCGCGAACAGTCAAACAGCTGCGTGAGCTCAGTCTCCGAAGGCAGATAACTCTGATAGGCGTATGTGCCGTCGTCAATCGACTGCTTCACGTTGTCATAAATAGTTTGGAAGATGGCTCGCGCCATGACGGTCTCCTAGAGCTGGGTGCGTGAACGACGGATGGGGGCCGCCCGCGCAGGTGTCAATCGATTTACTTGCCGGGGTCGATTATATATTTGCCCATGGCACGCAGGGCCGGGTCTGACAGGATGGCGCCGAGTTCGTCGAGGGAGGCTACCTTTGCGACCATCGAGGATACGTCGAGCCTGCCAGAGTCGATGAGCTCGAGCGCACGACGCTGCGTATAAGGGTTAATGTAGGACGAGGTAAGCACAAGCTCCTTCTGGAAGACCTCGAAGGGCTTGACGGTGATTGTCTCATCGGGCTTGGTGAGGCCGAACATCATGACCGTAGCCTTGTGGCCGGCGATCTGGATGGCCTGCTCGATGGTGACGGGCTTGCCAACACACTCGATAACGACATCGACGTTGCCGACGCCCTCCTGCTTCAGGCGGGCCGGGACGTCCTCGTGGATGGAATCAATTGCCAGGTCGGCGCCGAGTTTGAGCGCAACCTCGCGCTTGCCCTCGACGGGCTCGAGCAAGACGACCTTGGTGGCGCCGGCGTTTTTGGCAAGCTGCATCATGAGCAGACCGATCATGCCACCGCCGATAACGACAACTGTGCTGCCGGGCTTGATGTTGCACATATCGATGCCGTGCAGGCAGCAGGCGACGGGCTCGGTCATGGCGCCCTGCTCGAAGCTGGTGTGATCGCCCAACTTGTAGACTTGCTGCATATCGACGGAGCAGTACTCGGCAAAGCCGCCGTTAACGGTGGTGCCGTAACCGGTCATATGCTCGCAGTAGTGGTTGATTCCGTCGCGGCAGGGTTCGCAGCAGCCGCAGGGATGGTTTGGGTCGATACACACGCGATCGCCCGGTTTAAAGCCAGCGACGTCGCTGCCCACGGCCTCGACAACGCCCGCAAACTCATGACCAAGGATCGTGGGCGGGGTAACGTCGGCTGCACCCTTGTCGCCTTCATAGATATGAACGTCGGTACCGCAGACGCCGCAAGCTTTGACGTTGATCAGAACGTCGCGCCTGCCCACGGCCGGCTTTGCCGATTCCTCGACTCTGAGGTCGTGCTTTCCATAGAAGACCGCGCTTTTCATGGTGACTCCTTAACGTGGCGGTGAATGTTGTAATGAAGTATAGGTATGTCTATAGATATAGACAAGCACATCTAGACAAGTAGAAAAGAAATTTATAATGCAGTCATCAGCTATGTCAGATTTAACAGGCGAAATACTGGACATATACCGTTTACGGCCAATAATCAACCGTTTACCGACCGTAGTATTTATGCTAACTTGTCTAGATAAGTGATATGATAAAAATAGAAGCGCAAGAAGTCAGGGAAGCGGGCCCACCCGTCCTATTGCACGAGGTACACGCAAACGGCGCGTCTGCGGTCTCGAGTGAAGCCAAAACCGCAGCGCTCCGAATGAAGAGAGGGGGATTCCCCGTCATGATGCAAAAGATACAACGTTTCGGCGGTGCAATGTACACGCCTGCAATTCTTTTCGCATTTTCCGGAATCGTCGTCGGCCTGGGTACGTTGTTTACCACCGAGGCGATCTTTGGCGAGATGGCCACAGCGGGTCATCTTTGGTTTGATTGCTGGAATGTGCTGCTCCAGGGTGGTTGGACGCTCTTTAACCAGATGCCGTTGCTGTTTTGCGTAGCGTTGCCAATCTCGCTCGCGAACAAGCAGAACGCTCGCTGCTGCATGGAGGCTTTGGCCATCTACCTTACCTTCAACTACTTTGTAAGCACAATCTTGGGGCAGTGGGGCCCTGTCTTTGGGGTCGACTACTCTGTCGAGGCGGGCAGCGGTACTGGTCTTGCCACTATCGCAAGCATCAAAACGCTTGATATGGGCATCATGGGCGCGCTTATCATTTCAGGTATCGCCACGATGCTTCACAACAAGTACTTCGACACCGAACTTCCTGAGTGGCTGGGCGTGTTCTCGGGCTCCGTGTTCATTTATATGATCGGTTTCTTCGTTATGGTTCCGGTCGCTCTTATCGCCTGCCTGGTGTGGCCGCATGTTCAGGCTGCTATCTCCGCCTTCCAGGGATTCATCCTTTCCGCCGGTACGTTTGGCGTGGGTGTCTTTGCTTTCTTCGAGCGCGTGCTGATCCCTACAGGCCTGCACCACTTTATCTATACGCCGTTCTATTACGACAACGCGGCGGTCAACGGCGGCATCTTTGCTGCTTGGGCCAACATCCTGCCCCAACTGGCTGCCGATCCGAGCATTGCTCTTAAGGATGCCGCACCCTGGGCTGCCTATACCTGCCCTGGTTGGACTAAGGTCTTCGGCTCGCTTGGCGTCGCCATTGCGTTTTATATGACCGCCAAACCCGAGCGCAAGCAGCGCGTCAAGGCTCTGCTGATCCCGGTCACCCTTACCGCTATGCTTTGCGGTATCACCGAGCCGCTTGACTTCACCTTCCTGTTCATCGCGCCCGGCCTGTTCGTCGTCCACTGCGTGCTCGGAGCGCTCGGCTGCATGGCTCAAAACCTCCTTGGCGTCGTGGGCATCTTCGACGGCGGCATCATCTCGATGCTCTCGTGGGACTGGCTGCCCCTTTGGGCCGCACACGGTCTGCAGTACGCCATCTCCATCCTTGTCGGTCTGTGCTTTACCGCCCTTTGGGTCGTGGTCTTCCGTTTCCTGATCGTCAAGTTCGACTTTAAGACCCCCGGTCGCGAGGATGACGATGTTGAGGTCGAGCTCAAGTCCAAGGCCGACTACAAGCAAAAGCAGGGCGGTGCTGCTGCTGGCAAATCGGTCGCCCAGAGTAAAGATGATGAGCGCTTGGTGCTTGCCGAGAACATCCTCGATCTGCTCGGTGGCACGGATAACATCATCGATGTAACTAACTGCGCTACCCGTCTGCGCGTTAACGTCAAGGACAAGAGCGTCGTTGCACCCGAGGCTTCCTTCAAGGCGATCGGTACGCATGGCTTGGTGGTCCAAGGTCAGTCAATCCAGGTCATCATCGGCCTTACCGTCCCGCAGGTTCGCGAGAAGTTCGAGAGTCTTCTGAAGTTCGAGAGTCTTCTGTAAACCATCGTCCATCGAAACAATCGGCCTTGCAGAGCCGGTATGCACCGCAAGGCCGATTCTGGAGATAAAAAACTCCACTTCTAGGTAACAATTCCAAACCGTGCAGGCCGCGTACGGGGATGGATTGAGCAAGCGGCCAGAATGAGGAGGACATCATGTCCAAGAAAAACTATGCCGTGACCATTGCCGGCGGTGGCTCCACCTTCACCCCGGGCATTGCCCTGATGCTGCTCGAGGAGCGCGACCGCTTCCCGGTCAACAAGGTGACCTTCTATGACAACAACGCCGAGCGCCAGGAGATCGTTGCCAAGGCGTGCGAGATCTACTTCCACGAGAACGCTCCCGAGGTTGAGTTCAACTACACCACCGACCCCGAAACCGCTTTTACCGGCACTGACTTCGTCCTTGCTCACATCCGCGTGGGTCTGTACGCCATGCGCGAGCTCGACGAGAAGATCCCCCTCAAGTACGGCTGCGTTGGTCAGGAGACCTGCGGCGCCGGCGGCATCGCCTACGGTATGCGCTCCATCGGCGGTGTCATCGAGATCCTGGACTACATGGAGAAGTACAGCCCCAGCGCCTGGATGCTCAACTACTCCAACCCCGCGGCTATCGTCGCAGAGGCTTGCCGCGTGCTGCGTCCCAACAGCCGCATCATCAACATCTGTGA
>CABUZF010000156.1 GCA_902495985.1 uncultured Collinsella sp. | reverse complement strand
GCTCACGATATTGGCGACGTAGACGCCACCAACATTTAGGCTGCCCCGCACTAAACGCAACGCCTCAACCGTCGCCAACTCGCGTACGGGCTCGGCACCGCCAAAGCATTCGCTCACGACCGCGTCATAGCGACGATGGCCCACGCTCGTCACACCCAGATACGAGCGAGCCTCAGCGGTTATCACCCGCAGGCGATCGCCCGCCGCGCGCTCCAGCTCGTCTAGGTAGAACCAGCGGCGCGCCAGGCGCGTAATCTCTCCGTCATACTCGATGACGTCCATGCGCAAGCCCTCGTGCGACATCAGGGCGAATTTAGGATAGGCAAACCCGCCGCCGCCCAGCATAAGAATGCGGTCGATACCGTGACCATAAGCGTCGCGCATCGCATCCTCGGCCTCAAACACGTCGTTAAACGCGCGATAGTACGCAAAGACGGGCTCCGCCCAGCGCTCACCAACGTAACTCGCGCTTTGGTAGACGCCGCCTTGCACCAACACGCGAATCTCATCGCCGCCCTCATCGTGCACGCGTTTCACACGTGCCAACCCATTGCGGGTTCGCGCAACCTGCAGACAGGCAGCACGAACAGCGACAGCGGCCGCACCAAGCGCCGCGGCTCCCAGAGCAACGCCGGCAACGACGCCGGCAGAAACACTCGGCTTGTTCATCTAGAGCTCCTTTTGCAGATAAAGGCCATGGTCATAAAATCCAAGATGGCGATAGTACTCGCGCGTGCCAATCGCGCTAATCACGTTGATACGCGCATAACCCGCATCCCGGGCAATCTCGCACGCACGCTCTACGAGCAAACGCCCCAACCCGTGATGTTGCGCCGCCTGGCCCTGATCGCCCACGCGCGCCGCCATGCCATACACGTGCACCTCGCGAATCATCGCCTCGTCCGGCGTCGTCGGCAACTCGTCCGCATGTGCGGCAACAAACGAATGGTCGGGCAGCGACAACCGCAAAAAGCCCGCGATCTTGCCCCGCGGCGTCACCCACTGCAAAAAGCGCTCGTGAGTCACCGGCGTCTCGTACGCCACTTCCTCATCAAGAGAAAGCTCATCCAAGTCGGCACCCGCGGTACTGATCTCGCGATAGCGAATCTCGCGCACCACTGTGCCTTCTCCACGAGCCGCCAAGCGATTCTCGACGAGCTGACGCAGGTTGGGCTTCTTGTTGCCCACCATGATGTCATCGGAGCTAAAGTCGCGGATCATGCGACTGATGCGGCAGAACGCCGGCGTCACCACGATGTCATCGGCCAGTACATCGAGCAGCTCCTCCTCGGTATAGGGACGCCACTTGCCACGCTCATAGCAGCCCACCAGACGCGAGCCCTCGATGAGTGCACACGGATAGACTTTGACCTCGTCGGGCATAAAGGCCCCCTCGGTCACAAAGCGCTCGTAGTCGCGCTTGTCCCCTTCGGGCGTGGCGCCCAGCAAGTTGAGCATAAAATGCGCGTGAATCTTAAAGCCAAACAGGCGCGCAAGCGAAAACGCCCGCTCGATCTGCGCCACCGAAATGCGCCGCTCGTTGATATCGAGCAGGTGCTGGTCGAGGCTCTGGATGCCCATCTGGATCTTGGTGCAGCCCAGGCGGCGGATAAGCGTGAGGGCCTTCGGCGTTACGGCATCGGGGCGCGTCTCGATAACGAGTCCCACCACGCGATGCTTCGCCGTCTCGTTGATGCGCTGTTGACGTTCAAGCTCCTCCATCGTTGCCGTCTGCCACTCGGCGACTTCGCCCCACGGCGTACCGGGGCCGTACAGACGACGCACCGCACGGTTGTAGCCGCCCACGGCAGCATCCACACGCCCCTGGTCGTCGGCAACGCCGGCAGCAAGCTCGACCTCGTCTGTCGCAATGCCGGCTGCCCGATAGCGCTCGCGACGCTCCGCTACCACCGGCGGCAGGGCATCGGCGGGAGCGTCATCGAGCAGGCGCCCCGCCTCGGCACGACTGATGCCCGGACGCGCCAACATGGGGTTTGCCGCCACGCCGGCGACGGCATCGTCATTGAGCGCACGGAAAAGCTCCGACATAAACCACGTCTGATACCCTTCCGGATAGTCGCTCCAGGTGCCACCGAGCACGATGAGCTCTATCTTATCGGTCGCATGCCCCATCTGCGAAAGCGCCGTCAAACGGGCGCTCACCTGCAGATATGGATCGAAGCAGTTTTGCTCTGCACGGGCGCACGCCGGCTCGGCGTGCAGATAGCTTTTGGGCATGCGCAGGTCGTTGGGGCAAAACAGGCAATCGCCCGAGCACGGCCACGGCTTGGTGATGACGGTAATGGTCGCTACGCCCGAAGCCGTGCGACGAGGCTTCATGCGTAGCACCTGCAGCAGTTGACGCTCTAGCTCGGCATCGACATTCCATACCGTCCAACGAGCCGGCTCCTCGCGCTTCACCCGCTGGTAAAACGGCAGCAGGCGACGCTTGGCCAGATCGCGCTTGTCGGCACCCTCACGGCGTGCCTCGGCATGTATCAGTTTGACGAGCGCTTTGTCGTCCACGGTCTCGCCGCGACGCAGGGCCTCGAGTATGTTCAAGATAATCTGTTCCATGTCCCCATTGTAAAGGCAAAGGCGCCGGAGCCGATCTCGGCTTCGGCGCCTTCATCAAAGAGCATGCCTATATGTACCGATCTCCGAAAACCGCATGTCACTCCGGATCAAACGACATGTCGCCCGAACCGACCTCGAAACGATACGTAGCAGACTTATCGCCGTTGTCGAATTCAAGATTCAATATGGTCTCGCCATCGTAGCCAAGCGGAAGGAAATCGCTCTCGAAGTCACCGCTGCCCACGGTGAGGCTCGCCTTAAAGCCCGTAGAGTTCGGAACCGTCATCTCCACATCGCCCGAGTCCACGCTTACGTCCATCGACTTCGCGGGGGCTTGGTAGAGCTCGAACGTCACATCGCCCGAACCGACCTCAGCACTGAGCGCATCAGTCACGCTGCCCGCAAACTCTACATCTCCCGCACCCAGGAAAAGGTCGAAAACATCACAGGTGACACCGGCAATCTGCAGATCACCCGAGCCCACGTGCGCGTTGACTCCCTTCAGATGTTCGGCAACACGGCGCGGCAGCTCGACCGTAACTGAGCGATCGATTGCCTTACCGTCATCACTTCCAAACTGGGAAACCTTGAGCGTCGAGTCCTCGACGGATGCGATGTTCTGCGTCGCGGCCTTGGAGGCATCCATACCATTGGCAACGCGTCCCCGCTCGATAACGCGAGCCTTGTTACCATCAATAACCTTGACGTCCACCGTAGCCGCATCGATATCGAAATCGAGGTAGCGAAACTCATCGGCATCAAAGGTCGTACACGAAAGCTGCTGAGGCCGAGCGGAATAGTTACCGCCATCGTTCATAAAATCGTCGTCATCAACCACATCGTCCATACCGGACAAGCCGGGTATAACATCGTCGAGATCCCACGGGCCATCAAAATGAATCAAAGTCCGCGAAACGCCAAAAACAAGCCCGATAATCAGTACAAACGCTCCGATGCCGACGCCCAGGCGCAGCTTGGATTCATGCGAAAGCTTCATCATTCGTCACCTTCTTTGGCACATGGCTCAGCGGTGGCCGCGGTAGCCACGTCAGCATCAGGTTCCGCAGAAGTATCCTTCCCCTGGGCCCTGACCGCCGCCGGCGCCGGACCAACCTGAATATCCCCGCGTGCCCAATCACCATCGAGCGCACGCGCCACCCAGTGATAGATGGGAATCGTAAAGAAGATCAGTGCGGCAAAGGGGCCGGCACCAAACAGGAACATCAGCAAAAAGAACAGTAGCCAGCACACGGCCCAATACGGGAACGACTGGAACGGGCCCTTCACCGGAGTCGAGCCAACCGCGGTGCCACTCGTCGCCTGCGCCGTAGCGGCATTAGCGGCCTGTGCACTCCAGCTTGCCGCTTGCGCCGCCTTGGCGGCGGCGTCACTCGCCTGTGTTGCCGCCTCGGTAGCTCGTGCCGCCGCCTCATGGGTGCGTGCGCGCTCTGCCGCCTCGGCCTCGCGCTGACGAGCGCGGTCCTCGTTCTCAAACTCGATATCGTCCTCGATCTCGTCGCTCGGATTGAGCAGCTCGTCCAGGCTCACACCATAGAGTTTGGCGAGCGAGATCAGGTTCTCGGTATCGGGCGAGCTCTCCGC
>CABUZF010000155.1 GCA_902495985.1 uncultured Collinsella sp. | reverse complement strand
TATCGAAAGGACCAGCCATGAGCAACGCCTGCAAATTACTCAAAATCCTATCGTTCTTCTTCTTTGTCGTCGGCATTCTAAGTGCAGGCATGGGTGCTACAGCGCTCTTTGCGGGCAGCGCGGCAGGCGATATCACGGGTGCCATGATCGTCTCTTGCGTCGTCGTCATCGTATTGGGCGTCGTCGAAATTGTGACCGCTGTCTTTGGTATCCGCGCGGCAAATAATCCCGCCAAGGCTGGCGTTGTCTGGATCTGGTCCATCGTCTGCCTAGCATGTTCGGTCATCAGTCTGCTCCTCTCCCTGCCCCTCTTGGGTGGGACCGGCTCAAGCATCCCCGATTTTACCGGCTTGATTGTCAGCATTATCTACTTTGTACTCGCCAACCGCGTCAAGAAAGAGGGCATGGACCGTTTGAGCTAAGCCGCATCCGTGTCAATCGCTCAGCGACTCTGGTATATACGCCAATAAAAAGGGCCGATCGCGTAGCAACGCGGTCGGCCCTTTACGTTTGCCCAGATAAAACCTACCAAAATAAACCTGTCCCTTTTTGGCAGGTTGTTAGCTGTGGCGGTACTCGGCGATGATGAAGTCGATGTCAGTCTGAAGGGTATCGAGGTTTGCCAGGCGCTCTTTGTCGGCGGGGCGCGTGCGGTAGTAGTACGGCGTCATCTGGAACACCGCCTCGATGTCCGCCTGGGTCTGAAGCGTAATATTCGCAGACACCCGATGCGTTCCGACCAACTCGAGCTCGGTGGTCTTCGGCAGCTTCTCGTCGTTAAGGTACGGCGTGTCGTAGAGTACCTCCTTGAGCCCAAACAGATGGCGGGCACCCGGCACCACGGTGTAGAGCGAACCCTCCGGTGCCAGCACGCGGGCAAACTCACGCTCGTTAAAGGGAGCGAAGAGCTCGGTCACCATATCGAAGGCGCCATCAGCCACGGGGATGTCCTTCATGTTGGCCACGAAGTAGGTCGCATCGCCGCGCTTGGCGGCAAGGCGCACCATCTCTTTGCCCAAATCGAACCCGTAAGCGTCCACGCCCGGCACCGCGCCCATGGCACTCGTGTAATAGCCCTCGCCGCAGCAAATATCGAGCAGCGTCATGGGGCCATTCGTAGACGCGGCGCGCCCAGACGTCTGCTTACGCACCAGCTCGACCATCGCATCGCGCAACGGCGCATAGTAACCGCGGTTCAGAAAGTCGCGACGGCTGCGCGCCTGTGACTTGGGATCACCCATGGAGTCGCCGCTCTTGGACGAGCGCAGGAGATATAGATAGCCCTCGCGCGCACGGTCAAACCGGTGTCCGCCCGCACACGCAGCACCGCGTTCGTCATCCACCAGCGGCTCATGGCAAACGGGACACAACAACATGGCAACTCCTTAGCGCGAACAACACAACGCCCACCATTGTCGCACGCCTTCCCCGCCTAGTCATTGGGGACGTTCTTGAATGAGTAATCGTTTTAGAACGTCCCCAATGACTAGTCGATTAGGAGTATCATCGTCTGCGCAAATAAGCACAAAAGAGCATGTTAGAGATTGAGAGCGTATGGCTGATACCGCATCTAAGCACATTGACATGACCACCGGATCGCTGTGGCGCAATGTTCCCCTGTTCGCCTTCCCCGTGGCCGCCACGAGCATCTTGGAGCAGCTGTCGAACCTCATCGCCACGGTCATTATCGGTAACTTCTCGGGCGACCAGGGAACCCTCGCCATGGCGGCGGTCGGCTCCAATGTTCCGCTTACCAGTCTTATGCTCAACTTGTTTATTGGCATGTCGCTTGGCTCCAACGTGGTCATCGCCAACGCTATCGGCCGCAACGATCAGAACATGGTCAAACGCGCCGTCCATACCTCGATTTTAATGGCGCTCGTGGGCTTTGTCGTCATAGCGCTGGGCGAGATCTTTGCCGAGCCCATGCTCGCCGCGCTCAACGTTCCCGCCGAAACCATGCCGCTCGCTTCGCTCTACCTACGCGTCTTTTTGCTCAGCATGCCCTCGATCTTGCTTTACAACTTTGAGGCCGCGATCTTCCGCTCCGTCGGCATCACCCGCATGCCGCTGCAGGCGCTTGCCGTGTCCACCGTCCTCAACATTGGCCTGGACCTCATCTTTGTCCCCGTGCTCCACTGGGGTGTCGCGGGCGTCGCCATCGCCACCGCCATCGCCTACACCGTCAGCGCCGCTACACTCTTTATCCGCCTGCTCAAGACCGACTCCGTCGTCCGCGTCACCCCGCGCGACTTGGCTATCGACCCCGTCGCCCTCAAGCGCATCGTCAAGATCGGCCTGCCCGCCGGCATCCAAAGCGCCGTCTTTGCCGTCGCCAACATCATCATCCAGTCTGCCATCAACAGCCTGGGCACCGAGGTCATGGCGGCATCGAGCGCCGCCATGAGCCTGGAGTACGTGTGCTACAACCTGCTCAACAGCTTTAGTCAGGCGTGCACCACCTTTGTGGGACAAAACCACGGTGCCCGCCAGATCGACCGCTGCACCAAAACGCTTAAGGTCTGCCTGGTCGAAGGCGGTATCGTTGCACTCACCACAATCATCGTTATTGTCGGCCTGGGGCGCGAGATCTTGTCGCTGTTCAACAGCGATCCCAACATCGTCTCGATCGGCTATATCCGCGTATGTTCGATCTTCCCGGCGTACGCCTTTAGCATGTTCTACGAAAACATGTCCGGCTACCTGCGCGGCTTTGGCATCTCGCTCACGCCCGCCCTCATCACCATGATCTGCGTCTGCGGCATCCGCTTCTATTGGGTGTTCTGCGTGTTCCCACACTTCCGCACCTTTGCGAACATCATGATGGTCTACCCCATCAGCCTGGGCACCACGGCGTTCTTTATGGTCGTGGCGGTACTACTCTGCCACCCGGCACGCACCTATCGCGCCACCCAAGCCAAAGCGACAGCCCGCTAAACACCGCGCTCAACACCGCGCCAGTCATTAATTGACAATATGCGAGCTCATATAGTCGATAAAGCGCCTCGTGGCGATGGGCATGGTGTCCCAGCTGCGCCATGCGGCCACCACGTCACGCGAGGGGGCATGCACGATGGGCCGCACACAAATATCGGCTCGCATGCCCTCCACAGTACGACGGTAGAGCATGCTCACGCCCAGGCCCTCCTCCACCATCGCCATGATGGTGTAGTCGTCGGTCACCTCACTCGTCACGTGCGGCGACAGCCCATGCGCCGCGAATGCATCGAGCACCAGGCTCTGTTCGCCCTCATCCAGTAGCACAAACGGCTCGGACGCCAGGTCGGCAAGTGTCACCTTTTCCTTTGCCGTCAGCGGATGCGCGGCCGGCAACAATGCTACCAACTCGTCGTGATAGACCACGCGCTTCTCGAGCCCCTCGGTAAATCCGCGCGCCGTAAAACAAAAATCAACCACGCCATCGTGTACCCATTGAGCGTTGCGCGTGTAATCGCCCTGCTTGAGGGTAAAGCGTACGCCCGGGTGCAGGGCCCCAAAGTCGCGGATCACACGCGGCAGCACGGTGCGACTCACGTTGGTAAACGTCGCGATGCGAATATCGGTCGACGAAAGCCCCAGCAGCTCCTGGCGCTTGCCCTCGAGCTCGGCCTCGGCGGTCACGATCTGGCGCAGGTACGGCAGATATTGCTTACCGTCGCGCGTAAGCGAAACGCCCTGCTTTCCGCGCTCGATAATCGTGGTGCCCAGCTCGCGCTCGAGTGCCTTGACGGCCTGGCTCACCGCACTTTGCGTATAGCCCAGCTCGTCCGCCGCGCGTTTCAGGCTGCCGCAATCGACCACCATACAAACAATCTGATACCGCGATGCCATCGTGCCTCCACATCAATGCAGCCGTAAAACGTTTTGCCAGCGCTTTTTCTGCCAACATTAGCGTTTCTTAATCATACTGAAGATACATTCGCTTTACTACATCCACATCTGGGAGCAGAATCCTTTTTACGAAACCGTTCTGTAACAAAAGGAGTCCCATGGATCGCAAAAAAGCAATCGCGCTCTCATTTTCCGTTCCCGTCGCATGGGGCTTTTCGTACCCCCTCATGAAGATCGGCATGGACAGCATGAACGCCACGAGCATCGTCGCGCTACGCTGCATCATCGCCTTTGTGGTCTGCCTGCTGCTCTTCCACAAGCACGCGTTGCGCATCAACCGCGACCTTATGGTCCGTGCCGCCATCATCGG
>CABUZF010000154.1 GCA_902495985.1 uncultured Collinsella sp. | reverse complement strand
AGACGATTCCTCGCCAGAAGAAGAGCCGCCGTTAATGCCAGCCATCAAAGATGAGCCCAACATAGAGCCAAGCTGCTCGCCGGTAGAAGGCTTATTTTCCGTCGAGGAATCACCAGCTTTGGAGCCCTCGCTCGAGCCGCCCTCGGAAGCACCGGAGTCAGAACCGTTAGAGGAGCCGGCATCGGCAGAAGAGTCGCCGGTACCGTTAGAAGTGCCCGCATCGGAAGAGCCAGAATCCGCACCGCCTGCAGCGCCGTCAGAGCCAGGAGTCGACGAATCGCCAGCCGAAGTGTCGCCAGACGCAGCTCCACCATTGCCGGCATCATCGCTGCCGCCATCTGTCGAGGACGTATCAGTATCGCTATCGTCGCCCGCATCGTCATCGGTACCAGGCGTCGGTGCGGCGGGAGCAGCAGGCGCCATGCTCGGACCGGGCGCGGGCTCAGGCTCAGGCTCCACAGGCGTTGCCGCGGCGGCCTCGTCCTCGGCAATGTAGACCAGGCAATCCTTGAGCTCATTGCGGTAGCGGTTCTTCCAGCCCTCGTGGTACTGGGGCTGGCTTGCATACTTGGTCGCCACGTTATTGACCACGCTGTTGGAAAGCGCCGTCACAAACTCGCGGTCGGTCATACTGTTAGAAAGGTTTGCCCAGCGGAAAAAGTCCTGGCAGCCACCGGTGCCGCACATATTGGTGATACTCCACACCATGCCCTTGACGCAGTCGGCACGGCCGGAGAGGTCAATGCCAAGAGCGCTCTTGAGCCACGACTCGGTCACGGCATAGTACGAGTTGTACGCATAGGCATCCTGCAGCGCCGAGAACTCAGTAGGATCGGTGTTGTAAGCGCCCTGGAAGGCCTCCTGCGCAATACGGCCAAGCTCGGTGAGCTGGCCGTTCGCATACATGGGGTTGTTCGCGTTGGAAATCTCGCTGCCGCGATCGATTGCAGCCTTAAGCATGCCGTACTTAGCAGAATCGTAGTTGTAGACCTGCTTCATAAACGGAATGAGCGACCAACGACGGTCGAACTGGTAATAGCCCAGCGCGTTATAGCCGTCGCCATACGAAAAGCCCTGGTTATAGTTGCCGTGACTCTCGTATTTGGTGAAGTACTTCATCTCGGCGGTCACGTTGACAAACGAAACACCCTGAACCGACCTCAGCACGCCCGAGAAGGACTGCTGGGTGTAAAGGCCCTTATCGATATCGGTGGCATCCGAGGCAACACCCGGCGTGGGCTCCTCGGCAGCGGCGGGTGCCGGCGCGGAAACGGCGCCAAACGAAAGCGCCAGCGTCAGGCCCGCGACAATCGCGGAATGCTTGGGCTGCATAAGATCCTCCCTGCATTGGTGTAGTTAAAGTGCAGTTTGCAAAGATAAAACTAAGTATTGCAGCTCGCCCGTTGTTGCACAACAACCCCTCGGTAAACGGCAACAACCCTCCGCGAAATCTTAAGGAATTGCGGTCAACCTACAGCTTAATGTCAAAGTTGATTTCGGGGACGGCGGCCAGGTCGGCCAACGTCACGCCGTCGACATAGTTCTCGATGACCTCGTCAAGGCCACGCCAGAACTTGACGGTGGAACACAAGTCACTGCGGGCGCAGCTGTTGTCGATGCCATCGCACGCCACCGGAGCCGTGCTGCCCTCAACGGCACGCAAGATGTCGCCGGCACGCACCTCGGCCGGGTCCTTGGCCATCATGTAGCCGCCGCCCTTGCCACGCACGCTCTTAAGCAGGTCCGCCTTCATAAGCGGACGCACCAGCTGCTCCAAATACTTTTGCGAGATATGCTCGCGGTCGGCAACCTCGCGCAAGGCAATCTTGCCCTCGGCGTCGCCCAGCGCCGCGATATAGATCATCAGTCGGAGGGCATAGCGGCCCTTGGAAGAAATGAGCATACCTACCCTCCCATCGCATCTGGGACAACATAACCAGGTTTGTTTGTCCCAAATTTAAAGTAAGTGGGACAAACACAACAGGTTATTTTGTCCCAGAATTTGAAAAGTCGAGTGGATTAGTCGGGTTTTCCCTTGACTAACGCCGAACCCATAGTAACTTTATTCCGAGAAGATTCCTAGGGTTTAGTACACCTATGAGTACACCATATACAGAGAGGGACAGCATGAGCGCAAATCCGCTGCTTTCCATCGAAGGTCTGACCGCCTCCGTGGACGAGAAGACCATCCTCCACAACGTCAACCTCAACGTCGCCGCCGGCGAGACCCACGTGTTGATGGGTCCCAACGGCGCCGGCAAGTCCACCCTCGGCCACCTGGTCATGGGCGACCCCGTTTACACGGTCAACGACGGCCGCATCGTCTTTGACGGCCAGGACATCACCGAGCTCACCACCGACAAGCGCTCGCGCGCCGGCCTGTTCCTGAGCTTCCAGGCCCCGGTCGAGATTCCGGGCGTGCCGCTGTCGAGCTTTTTGCGCGCCAGCATCGCCGGCCGCCCCGGCCTGGAGATGAAGGGCAAGGAGTTCCGCCGTCGCGTCAAGGAACTCGCGGCCGAGCTCAACATGGATACCGCCTACCTCAACCGTGAGCTGGGCGTGGGCTTCTCGGGCGGCGAGAAGAAGAAGGTCGAGATGCTCCAGCTTTTGCTGCTGCAGCCCAAGCTCGCCATCCTGGACGAGACTGACTCCGGCCTGGACGTCGACGCCCTGTCCACCGTCAGCCACGGCATGGACGCGTATCGCAAGAGCTGCGACGGCTCCATGCTCATCATCACGCACAACACGCGCATTTTGGAGCACCTGGATGTCGACCGCGTCCACGTTATGGTCAAGGGCCACATCGTGCGCGAGGACGACGCCTCGCTCATCCCCTGGATCGACAAGAACGGCTTTGAGACCTTCGAGCGCGAGGCCGCCGAGCAGCGCGCCCAGGCCGAGTCTGCCGCTGCCGAGCAGCAGGCGTAAAGGGGCGACGCAATGACCAAGAACCGCACCGAGGTCGCGGACATCGACCGCAGCCTCTACGACTTCACCTATGGCGAGGAGGGATTCGAGCGTCTCGACGCCGGCATCACGCCCGACATCGTACGCGAGATCAGCGCCAAGAAGGACGAGCCACAGTGGATGCTAGACTTGCGCCTCAAGTCCCTCGAGATCTTCAACCGCTTCCCGGATCCGACGTGGGGCCCCTCCATTGAGGGCCTAGACATGGACAACATCGTCACCTACGTCAAGCCCAACACCGACCAAAAGCACGACTGGGAGTCGGTGCCCGACGACATCAAGAACACCTTTGAGCGCCTGGGCATCCCCGACGCCGAGCGCAGCTACCTGGCGGGCGTCGGCGCGCAGTACGACTCCGAACTCGTCTACCACAACATGCAGGACACGGCGTCCAAGATGGGTATCGTCTACTCCGGCATTGAGGAGGCCTTGCACGACCCGCAGTGGGAGCCGCTCATCCACGAGAAGTTTATGACGCTCATCCCGCCCACCGACCACAAGTTTGCGGCCCTGCACGGCGCCGTATGGTCGGGCGGCTCGTTTGTCTACGTGCCCAAGGGCACCAAGCTCGATTTTCCGCTGCAGAGCTACTTCCGCCTTAACGCCAAGGGCGCCGGCCAGTTTGAGCACACGCTCATCATCGTCGAGGACGACGCTGACCTGCACTTTATCGAGGGTTGCTCCGCGCCCAAGTACAACGTTGCCAACCTCCACGCCGGCGCTGTGGAGCTCTTTGTGGGTAAGCGTGCGCACCTGCGCTACTCGACCATCGAGAACTGGTCCAAGAACATGTACAACCTCAACACCAAGCGTGCGCGCGTGGACGAGGACGGCGACATCGAGTGGATCAGCGGCTCCTTCGGCAGCCACGTGGGCTACCTCTACCCCATGAGCGTGCTCAACGGCCGCCGCGCCCGCTCGAGCTTTACCGGCATCACCTTTGCCGGCGCCGGTCAGAACCTCGACACCGGCTGCAAGGTCGTGCTCAACGCGCCCGAGACCTCGGCGACCGTCGAGACCAAGGGCATCTCCAAGAGCGGCGGCATCCAGACGTTCCGCAGCTCCATCGTGGCCACGCCCAAGGCCGAGGGCTCCAAGGCAACCGTGAGCTGCCAGTCGCTCATGCTCGACGACCAGAGCCGCTCCGACACCATCCCCGCCATGGACATCCGTGCCAAGAACGTCGATATCGGCCACGAGGCCACCATCGGCCGCATCGGCGACGATAAGGTGTT
>CABUZF010000153.1 GCA_902495985.1 uncultured Collinsella sp. | reverse complement strand
TCATCGCGGCGAAGGCCCAAGTAGCGATTCATGCGGGAAGTATTGAGAATGTGACCGCCATGAGGCACGGCGCCGGCGGCAAGACCGGTCCGGGCGCCCTGAACCGTCACCGGGACACGCTCGGCATGGAGCTTTTCCAAAATGGCACGGACCTCGTCTTCCGTTGTCGGAAACGAGATGCTCGAGGCCTCGCCCGACGTGCGAGACTCATCGCGGCCATACTCTTCGAACTCGTCGGTGAAGGGTTTGATGGTTGCAGACACGCGAACTCCCCCTTTAGCTAACTACAGTGTTTGCAGGGAGATGTTACCGCATCGTTTCGTCGACGTGTTCGAGACCGTCTCCATAATTGGCGATTTTTACGTTCGTGCAATTCGGCGAGCGGCAAGGTTTCCTCGGCAGACGATGCTTTTGACACATATGGCCCCGCCGTCGCCGATCGCTCGATTGTCGCCCGAAAAAAGTTGAAGTAATTTTTGCCGCCTTTTACCTGCTGAGACGCCAATCCGTCAAGCATTTGGTCAGAAATTGGTCAAGTTGCGACTGATACGGTCGGCATCGACAGCCAAAACCGATAGAAGTTTTGGCCCAAGAAGCAGGGAGGTTCCCATGGCATATTACTGGCCCCAGTACGGCATCGCCATCGAAGTCGACGACGATCCCCATCTCCTGCCTTTCGACGAAGAGGCATTCCCCGATACGACGGTCTACCACGTTACCACCGATGTGATCTGCGACCCCGAGTCGTTCTCGGCGCTCGCCCACCACATCGCGCATATCCACGACATCGAGCTCCCTCCCGACTTCGAAGAACTCGTCTACTCGCGCCGTCTGATGCTTCACATGCTCTTTGGAGCGAACCCGTCCACCTTTGCGCGCATCTATACCGCCAAAGATGCCGCATGAGCGCGAAGAAGCCGCCCCACTTTGCAGGCCTGGGGCATCGCAGGAAGCTCATCGTTGCCTGCTTGGCCATCGTCTGTGCCCTTGTCGCCGTAGGACTATACGTTTGGCAGTCGCAGCCCGTACCCGAGGCGGGCGCTTCGGTTACGACGGCCGAGGGCAAAACGCGTCAGGAAATCCAAGATGAGCTCGACGCCATCGTCCGCGACAACATGATGACGATTTCGGTCGCGCCGGTCGCTCAGCTGCAGGAGGATGGCAAGCTGCGCGTCAACGTGCAAAACGTCCAAGACAATAAATTTCCCCAGCGATTCCGCGTCATCCAAAACGACGAGACCATGTACGAATCCGGTGTGGTCGAGACCGGCAAGACAATCGAGACGTGCCCCGCCGGCGACATCAAAGAAGGCGAGGCGTACATCGAGATCCAGGCACTCGATGCCAAGACCCTCGACAGCCACGGCAATCCGACACGTGTCAAGGTGCGGGTTGAGCAAGCCGAGAACTAGCTTTTCCGGCCGACGCGGCACCGCACGCAATTCACCAGCATTCGTCCAATCATCGCGGGGACGGCCCGCGGCGAATAGAAAGGAACGACCATGGACATCACCAGGAACATGAACGGAGCCATAGCGCTCGTCGTGGGCGCAGGACTCGCGCTCGCGCTCGCAATGGGCGCCGCCCCGACGCCAGCTATGGCGGCCGGGCGCGTTGGAACCACGAAGGTAATGGTCAGGACCGAGATCGACAACGTTGAGTTCAAAGTTCCGACGGTTATTCCCTTCGTCGCCAAGGCCGACGGCACGCTTCAGGGCCCCTCAGAAGACGCGACCACCATCGACAATCATTCGGCCTACGGCATCCATGTCACCAACATGAAGATCGACGCCATGAACACCTGGACCATTGCTGCCGACGCCAAGGCCGGAACCGCGCAGAACTCCATCGACTTTAAGGTCGGCCCCGACGGCGCACTCCAGAACGCCAGCGCCGCAATGCAGGGGACGGGCCTCGATCTTTCCAAGAACGCAGCCTTCGACATGGGCTACCAGGGCATTGCCGGCGGCACAGACAAAATTAAGCTCAAGACAAGCGGAAACGTCGCCCGCGTCACGCGCGACATCTTCCGCGTAACCGGCGAAGGCGATCAGGTTGCAACGATCACCTGGACGGTCGAGCCCGGTGCGCACACGGCATAAGGCCGTCGCCCTGGCCGCCGCTGTCAGCATCCTAGCGTTTGGGCCAGCCATGGCCTTTGCCCAGCAAGAACAGGCGCAGGCCGCCACGCAAGTGACGGTCGACCTCTCGGAGCTCGACCGCGGCGACCGCGAAGAACCGTTGGCGCAGACAGGCGATGGACGTTGGCTCTTGGCAGCAGGCGCCACAGCAGCAGGCGCGGGGACCGCCGGCTTCGGTCTGCACATCAAACGCAGCCAGAAACAAAACACGGACAGGCCGCACTAAATTAGCTAAGGAGACCCCATGGCATCGAAGAACCTTTTGCCCGTCGTCGCACTTTGCGGCGCGCTCGCAACCGGAACGCCTGTCGCCGCTTGGGCGACTCCCGTCATGGCAGACTCCTTACCAGCAGCCCTAAGTTCCGCCCCAAATCCGTCGAGTACCATTGCGTGCGAGCGTTTTTCGATCGCACAGGCCGCGGTCTCAACCTCGGGATGCCTTCGTCGTGATACGGACGGCTCGATAGTCGTGGATATCAAGCGTTCGAACAAGGCAAACGGCTCCCAGGCGGGGTGCACCGTCTGCACGTGGCGCTCGGTTGTGCTCGATGCAGATGGCGATCCATGCAATTTAGAGCTGCGCATCGACATCGCTCCGGTCGATGACTCGGCGAACGGAGCGAAGGTCGCCTTCGACGGTACGTTTTTTGAGAAAGGAGGCGGTATATGTCTGGGCTGCGCCGCCGCGAATGCAGACGATGCGCAGCCCACCCTCTCATTCACGGCATCGTTGCGGCTGACCAAAGCCGGCACCGATGCCATCGCGGCGGGAAAAGCGTCCCTGCTGTTCTACGCCGTCAGCACCAAAGACACAGACGCTCATTTCGAGAAGCCAGCCGGATCACTCAGCCTTACACGAGGGATAGAGGCAGGCCCTATTGAAATCGACGCCCACGCGCAATGCACGCAACGCATTCTTGCCGACCCGGCGCTTCTCGAAATGGAGTGGAACGGATCAGGAGCCATCGGAATTCTCCCCTCCGCGCTTGACGCCAAGACGCTCCCCTCAAACGACGAACCCATCAACGCAACCATACAAGAAGAGAGCGCGGATAAAGAAGCAAGTACGGGCGACACGCCGTCGCCGACAAACAGCGTCCCAGCTTCTTTCGAAGCACCGAATGAGCCCGCTACCGATCCAAACGATCCCGAGCTCGCGGACAGTCTGGGGCTTGCTGATCCTCAAGAGATCGATGAAGGTAACTGCTGCGTGCTTGCCGCGCTCGACCACACAGAGGTCATCGACGCTGCGAACATCGAAGTTGCCGCCGCCAATCAGCCCGTCCGCAAGTCGGCTATCATCGCATTTCCTGAATCCATCGAAGTCGTCTTTTTGCCATCGGGCGAGGTCGTGGCCCCAACACTGCTCACCTTGTTGGGCGCCAAGAATACTCGAAACGAAATTAAAAAGGTCACGGTTGTCGACCCTGTAACCACCGCTAAGCTGCGTCTATACGCCGTTGCTCCAGACGGAGGCAAGACCTTAGAATTCGATGGCGACACACTCCTAGCCTGGCGACGTCTGGACATTATGCAAGACGTCTCGTATCAGATCGAACTCGTAGGGTTTGATCGTGCCCGCGATGCCAATATCATCGCCGCGGCTATTGAATCCCCACAGCGGCTTATGACGTTGCGCTTTGACTACTATCCCTATGTCCCGACAACCACCTGAGGCTTAAATGCTGCGCACCATTCCTAATACCACTTATATAACGTATTAGATGAGTCGCGATGTGCCTCGCATTTCGTTCTGCTACGATTGCCACGTTGGCATCAATACAGGAGGGCTCATGCCGGGCTTGGGAACAATCATCAACGTTGTGCTTTTAGTTGCGGGCGGTCTTTTGGGATTAGCGGGCGGCCGCTTCATTACACCGCGCATTCAAGACACGCTCATGAAAGCATCGGGGCTGTGCGTCCTGTTTATCGGCCTTGGCGGCACCATGCAAAAGATGCTCCTTATCGATGGGAAGGCGCTAGCGACCACCGGTACCACCATGCTCATCGTCTCATTTGCGCTCGGTTCGCTCATCGGCGAGGCCGTCAACTTGGAAGCCACCATCGAGAACCTTGGCGAATGGCTCAAGCGCAAAACCGGCAGT
>CABUZF010000152.1 GCA_902495985.1 uncultured Collinsella sp. | reverse complement strand
TACATTAAGTGCTTTCCTTTGCGTGCGGAACTCGCGACAAACTTAACCCCCGCCCTCAGCCCCGGAAACCCTCCCTACCGTCACATTATTCAACCAGTTTTGCGGGCGTGCGCCGCTGCGCGGCTAGCCCGCGTGCTCCTCGGCGGGGTTGGTCTGATTGTTCTGGTTGGACTTCTTACTTTGGCTCAGAGAAAAGCGGGAGATGCGTTGTGCATCCCCCGTTTTTGTTGCGGTTAGTCTAGGTCAATAAACTTGGTACTTATGATCTTGCCGTCTTTTACTAGCATTCTGGCCATGGTGGGGCCTCGGGTGCCTCTGGGGTAGCTGGCGCTGCCCGGGTTGAGGACTAAGCAACGGCCCACTTGGGCTTCTTTGGTTACGTGGGTGTGGCCGTTGATGGCTACGTCTACGGATCCCACCGGAAGGTCTTCGCGGTAGTGGGCTACGGCGAATTTAAGGCCTTCGTAGGTAAAGAGTGCAAGACGGTCTACATCGGGGCCGTAGTCGCGGTAGTAATCGTTGTTACCCAGTACGGCCCGCACGGGGGCGATGGTGCATAGGTGCTCGTAGTCCATCTCTGACGTGAGGTCGCCGGCGTGGATAATCAGGTCTGCGCCCTCAAGCTCATCCAAGAGCGCAGGCGATAAATAGCCGTGGGTGTCCGAGATGATGTCGATGCGCTTGGCGCTTGCACTGTTCATGGGATCCCTTCCGCAAAAAACGATTCGGCAGATACATACAAAAAAGCCCCACGGCTCCGCAGACGATGGGTCTACAGGGCTGCGGGGCCAGTGTGCTAGAGACTCAGAGCCTTCTTGAGCGGCACGACGCGGCGGCGCGAAACCGGCACGCGTTCGTCGACGCCCGTAATGCCCAGCTGGATGGCGCCCGAGGGCACCGTCTCGACGTCCGTAACGCACGCTAAGTTGACGATATAGCGGCGGTGAACACGGAAGAAGCCAAAGTCACAGAGCTTGGCCTCAAACTGCGCCAGCGAGGTCGTCGACAAAAAGCGATCATCGACGGTATAGATGCAGGAGTAATCGTCCTTGGCCATGATAAAGCGAATGTCGTCCACGGGAATGAGCACCTTGCGGCCGCCCTTTTCCACCGGGATACGCTCGATGGTCACCTTGCTGTCCGTAACCGGCTTGGCGCGTTGCATGACCTTCTCGATCGCGCGATCCAAGCGAGCTTCCTCGACCGGCTTCATCAGATAATCGACGGCATCCACGTCGAATGCCTCGACCGCATGGTCACTATACGCAGTCACAAACACGATCGCCGGCGGATTTTTGAGCTTATGCAGCGCCTCGGCAAGTTGCAGGCCCGAGGCACCGGGCATCGAGATATCGAGAAACACGACATCCACGCGACTTTCCATAAGCATCTCGATGGCGGAGCGGACGCTCGACGCCTCCGTGATCGTGCCGATCTTGCCCGTTTGCTCGAGCAGGAAGCGAAGCTCCGAGCGAGCAGGCGCCTCATCATCCACAATCATCGCACGCAGCATAGGGATAAAACCTTTCGTCAACTAACTACGCCGGGCATCCGTCGCATGACGTTGAGCCCGTAGCCCTTTATTTTACTCTTGAATGTCAAAGATGCTCTCTGACAAATCAAGATGAAGGAGCACTTTGGTGCCCTTGCCCGGCGCCGATTCGACACGCGTATAGGAGTGCGGCCCATAAAAGCGATGGATGCGCTCCGAAATATTGTGCATGGCCACACCGGCGCCGCCACCCTGGGGAGAGCTGGCGTCGGGACGGGCAGAGCGCTCGTCAAACAGTCTGGCGGCGGTACCCTCATCCATGCCCACGCCATTATCGGCCACGGCAATCAAGATTGCATCCTCGCCGTCTTGGTGAACGGTCACGTCGATCCTCAGGGCGTCGTCATCGCCCATACCATGACGTACGGCGTTCTCGACAATCGGCTGGATCACGAACGCCGGCACCAGCGTATCTTCCACGTCCTCGGACACATCGAACGTCGCAAGCACGCGGTCCTCGCCAAAGCGGGCCTTCTCAAAGGTAAGGTAGCGCTTGGTCTGTGCAACCTCGCGCGAGACCGGAATAAGCGATCCCGAGTTGTCGAGCGTGGCACGATAGAACGATGAGAACTCACGAAGCAGTTCGCGGGCCCGCAGCGGGTCGGTGCGCGTAAACGATGCAATGGTGTTCAGCGTGTTGAACAGGAAGTGTGGGTTAATCTGCGCCTGCAGCGCACGCACCTCGGCGCGCGCTGTGAGTTCCTTTTGCACCTCGAGCTCGTGGATGGCGAGCTGCGTGGACAAGATCTCGGCAAAGCCCGAGGCAAGCGCGTACTGGGTACGGTCGACGGCGCGCGGGGTCTTGTAGTAGAACTTGAGCGTGCCGACGGTACGATCGCCCACCTTGATGGGGGCGATAATGCCGGCGGGGACTTGGTTGTGCGAGCCATCCGAGCCCACGACATCCACCATACGGTTGAACGACTGCACGATGCCATGTTCGATAACGTAGCGTGTGGCAAGCGTGTGGATGGGAGAATCTGGCAGTAGTTTTTCCTCAAACTCGCCCGCGCAGGCCAACACGTTGCCCTCGTCGGTGATGGCCACCGTCATGGCGCGCGTCTCGGGCAAAATGCGCCGGCACACCAAACGCGCCGACTCCTGCGTCAGACCGCCCTTAATGTCCTCGAGCATGGCCGAGGCCACCGAGAGCGTCTCCTCGGTGTACTGGGAGCGCACCGAATCGGGATTGAGCGTCAAAAAGATAAAGATGCACAGAAAGATGCACAGCAGCGCGCAGGCAATCACCGTGGCGATCGGCTCGATACCGGTCACCAAGGCAAAAATAAAGTACACCAGCACGCAAATGGCGCAGGCAACGGCAATGATGCGAAAGATTGATATTGAACTATCGCGCTGGGCGCGGCGGTCGATCATTCGGCCCCCTCCAGGATACTGATCAGTTGTGCGTCACGCCAAAGCCCGTCCATGATCTTGGGCCAAAAGCTCTGGAAACGCAGGTAGCTTGCGGCGTTTTGGCGCGCGTAGGTCTTGGCCTCGTCAATACCGTGGCGCCAGATGCGCAGGTAGCCCCCATGCTCGCGGGTAAACACGCTGCGGACCATAGCGGTCTTGCGCACGCGGTCGTCGAGCTCGCGCGAAATCCACGGGCCCGGGTAGGGCATGAGTGATGCCGCCGTAACGGGAATGAGCTCCTTTTGATGCGCGGCGAATGTCAACTTGGCCCGTTCGTAGTACCAACGGTATACATCCTGCATAAAGCGCGGTGAGCGCTTTTCGGACTCCGGAGGCAGATGGCGCACGGTCCACTCGTTATCGAACCACACGTCGTAGCCAAACATGCGCATGTTAAAGAGGTAATCCAAGTCCTCGCCGCGGGTGATAAACGGGTCAAAGGCCACACGCGTAAAGGCGCGGGCGTGCAGGGCCATCAGGCCGCCGCACACGTAGTTGGAGCGCGAGATGCGGGTGCCCGAGAGCGCCTTTTTCATCCAACGGTTGAACTCGATGCGCTTGGTCCACCAACGATGGCAGATGCCCGCCTTGTCCGTGGGAGCCAGCGGCGAGCCGTCGCGATCGTAGAAATAGCCGCTCTTGACCAAGATCGGCAAGCCCTGACGCGTCTGCTGCCCCAACGCATAGGTCGCGCGCTTCATAAAGTCGGCGTCGATGACAGTCTCATCGTCATCCAAAAAGATAACCGCGTCATGCCCCAGCACAGCGGCACAGGCTAGCCCCATGTTGCGGATGGCACCGTAGCCTCGCAGGCTCACGCACTCGCCCGAGCCCTTGGGAGCAATCTGCGCCACACGGTCGGCGATACGCGATGCCTGGGTGTTGGTAACTACGGTGACTTTGAGCGTAGGGTGCGCGTTGACGATTTCGTGCACGCGCTTCGACACATCCGCCGTAGCCGAGATGGGACAGACCACCAAAAGGATAATCCTCGGAATGTCGCGCACCTGCTCGAGCGAGGCCAGGCAGCGGTCGAGCTCGGGATTGGTGGCGTCAATCTTCGTCGAGTGGTCATAGGCGCCGGGAGCGTTTGCACGGGCATCATCGCCCGCCCAATATGTTGGAATCACAACCGTGGCGTTCATGCCTTCCCTCCCTGCAGCACAAAAACGGGGCGCCGCCAAACACAGGCGACGCCCCGCGACCTAGCTGATTCCATCATACCCACTTGGGCAAATCATTGCTCGCAAGTCGCAATGTTTATTGCGGATAACCCCAAAAGAGTACCGTGGAC
>CABUZF010000151.1 GCA_902495985.1 uncultured Collinsella sp. | reverse complement strand
GCTGGGCGCCGATCGAGCCCGTCGCTGTCGCGCATGCTATGCCCTGCGTCTGGCCGAGGCGTGCCGTGTGGCCCAGGAGCGCGGGTTTGAGTTTGTGGGCACGACGCTCGCCGTCTCGCCGTATCAGCTGTTCGAGACCTGCAATGATGTGTTGGAGCGTCTGGCTGCCGCCCGCGGTCTCACTCCGGTGATTCGCGATTTTCGCCCGTATTATCCCGAGGCCACGCGTCGTTCGCGCGAGCTGGGTATGTATCGGCAGAATTACTGCGGCTGCCGATTTTCGGCCGTCGAGGCGGCCATGGACCGCGCCCGCATCCGCGACGAGCGCAAAGCGTCCAAAAAATAGTTCTTTTGGGACGACAGCCTGCTAGGATGTAGAGCGGACTTTAGCTATATAAGGAGTATCCGACGTGTCTATGCGTACCGATGATTTTGACTACAACCTTCCTGAGGAACTGATCGCCCAGGCTCCAGCCGAGCCGCGCGACTCCTGTCGCCTGCTGGTGGTGGATCGCAAGGGCTCCCAGGCGGGAACGCCGCTGGAGCACGGCGGCACCGTTGAGCACCGCATCTTCCGCGACATCATCGACTATATCGAGCCGGGCGACGTGCTCGTCATCAACCAGACGCGCGTGATGCCGGCCCGCCTGATCGGTCGCAAAGCCGGCTCGGGCGGCGTGGTCGAGACCCTGCTGCTCAAGCGCCGCGAGGACGTGGATCCGCTGGGCCATGTTTGGGAGTGCTTGGTCAAGCCGGGCAAGCGCCTGAAGCCCGGTGCTCATATTGAGTATCGCGCCGGTGGCGCCCATGCGCCCGAGGGGGCTCCCGTGGTGCTGACGGCCGAGGTCGTCGACTTTGTCACCGATAGCCGCGGCGGCCGTCTAGTGCGTTTTGAGCCGGCTGGTTGCAACGCCGCCGGCGAGCCGCGCACGCTCGACGAGGCCATTCACGCCGCCGGTCATGTGCCGTTGCCGCCCTACATTACCGATTACGAGGGCGATCCCGAGAAATATCAGACCGTGTACGCCATGAAGGAGGAGCACTCGGCTGCCGCCCCTACGGCGGGCCTGCATTTTACTCCTGAGCTCATGGCCGCTATCGAGGCCAAGGGTGCCAAGTTTGCCGCCGTCGAGCTTGAGGTGGGCATCGATACCTTCCGTTTGGTGGAGGAGGACGACCCTACGCAGCACGTCATGCACACCGAGCGCTACCACGTGTCGCAGGAGGTTGTCGACGCCGTGCATAAGGCCAAGGCCGAGGGTCATCGTGTGATCGCCGTCGGCACTACCGCGGTGCGCTCGCTCGAGAGCGCGTTTGACACGGACGCGCCGGTGTCCGATCCGGCCGTGACGGCGCGCTATTTTGAAGGCCGCGAGGACGGGGCCGATACGCTTGGCCGCGGTGACATCGTGGTGCGCGAGAACGCCACGACGCAGCTTTACCTCATGCCCGGCTCGACCTATCACGTGGTCGACGCGCTGATCACGAACTTCCACGTGCCGCGCTCCACGCTCATGATGCTCGTAAGCGCGCTTGCCACCCGCGACCAGATCATGGATGCCTACGCCGCTGCCATCGAAGAACGTTATCGCTTCTTCAGCTTTGGCGACGCGATGCTGATTTTGTAAGTTACGCGGTTCTACGAACCGCGTAACTGGTCGACGCTGCAAACGCCCCTAAGCGGCAATCTGACGTTCAATCGTCGGGCATGACCAGAAGGTCAATGCCCTCCTCTTTCACGTCACCTTGCTCGCTTAGGGGCGTTTTCGCTGACTTCGCCAAAACATTGGCGTTGCCGTTGTTGGCACTTGGGGACGTTCCTTTTGTGCCGGCACCTGGGGACACTCCTTATGTCAAGAGATTGGTGCAAGAGGGATAGATTACCTTGCATCAATCTAATAAGTTGCGGTGAGATAGTTCTTGAACTGGCCTTTTTTGAGGCTAAACAGGAACTATCTCACCGCAACTGCGTTGAGCGTTTTTTGGCAGCCGGTTTACTTGCTTGCGAACAGCCAGACTAGGATGATCACTAGGATTGCGGCGACGATGCAGACGATGGCGCCGGTGAATTTGATGCGTGAGTCGCGGGTACGCTCGCGCACCGCGTCCTCGGTGGCCTCGAGCTGGGCGACTTCTCGCTCGGTCTCGGCGTGTTCGGCTTTGTCTCGGGCCAAGGACCCTGCAAGCGACTCAGTGATCTCTGGGTGGTCGTGTACCTCGGTCGCCTGTTCGATAATCGACTGCGCATGCGCGGCATCTGCTTGGGCGTTGGCGATGCTCTGCTCTTGGTCGCGGCGTGCCTTGTCCTCGGCAGCGATCTTCTCGCGCAGTTCGCGCTGGCGCGTCGCGGCGGCAGTCTTCGCCGTCTGCAGCTCGTCGCGCGCGGCATCGGCTTCGGTCGTCACGGCTTGGTGCGCGCGTTTGGCTTCGGCAATGGGGGCCTGCGCCTGCTCGACGGCCTGCTCGGCTGCGGCAAGCGAGTGCTCAAGGTCGGCGGTGATGCGCGGGACATCTTCTTCGGCTTTACGCAGGGCATCTGCCGTGTCGGAGATCTGCATCGAGAGCTCGCTGGTGCGCACCGTATAGTTGGCGGGATTTGCCGAGGGATTGCGTTGCAGCTCGGCATACTCATGACGCAGCGTCTCGAGCTGGGCGCGCGTGGCGTCGACGGTTTGTTGCGCGGCCGCAATGCCGGCGTCTCGCTCGGCCTTCACCTTGTCGCGGATACGCTTGGAATCCTCAAGACGTCGAACGAGGCGGTTGCCGGTCTCGCGCGAGCTCGCCTCGCGGGCCTCCACGGCATCGAGCGCGGCCTTCAGGCGGAGCTCAGTCGCGTCATCCTCTGTCTTCATTTGTTCGAACTGCCCCTTGAGCTCTGTCGCTTTGGCGGCGTGGGCATCACGGTCAATCTCGGCTGCCGCAGCGGTCTTTTGCGCTGTGGCGATCGCCTGGCGCTGGTCGGCGACGATCTGGTCGTAGCGGCCTGCGATATCCTGGCGCGTCTCGAGTTCCTCGGCCTGATCGGCAATGCGCTGCTCAAGTTCGGCCAGGTGGGCGCGGGCATCGGCAAGTGCCTTTTTCGCGGCGTTCATCTCGCGCATGGCCGAGGCGCCCTTGGCGATAAAGGTGCCCACGGCGTTCGCGGTGTTCGAGACAGCGGTCCCCAGATCGCGGCTCGCGGCGGGGGAGTGCGGGGCGGTCGGGCGACCGGTGTCGGCAGCGTCCGCATCGGCAGTCCGCGGCGCGGCGATATTGCCGGTACCGCCCTCGACCACAGAAAAGCCTGCTGCGTGCGGATCGACCGCATCGGCGCCAATCGTGGGGTGCTCGAGCTGTAGAAACGAGGGCATGGTACTGCCCTGGTCGGCAACCGGAGTCTCGCCGGGCACAAAGGTCGAGGCCGCCTCGGCGGCCTCCTCTTCCTCGGCATCAATATCGGCATCGGCGACGGCGTCTTTCATCGCTTTGACGGCATCCATCATGGAGTCCATGACGGCATCGAGCTCTTCTTCCGAAGACACCTCGATGGGGCCCGCTGTCTGCGGGGCGGGTTCCGTATCGGGCTCGGCGTCGTTCGACTCCGACTGCTCGCTTTCGTCATGCTCGACAGTATCGTCTGCGTCTGTTGCCTTATCTGCGCCGGCGTGCGCATTTGCGGTGGCGGTCGCATCGGTGGAGGCGTCGACGCAGGTAGGAGTATCGCAGTCGTCGACGGCGTCTGCGGGATCATCAATATGCTGTTGAGTCTGGGGGTCCAGCTCGTCTGTCATAGGCATGTGCTCCTCATCGTTGTTTGTCACCCTATGATAAAGTCTCGCGCCGACATCCCGCGCGCCGCAGCAAAGTTTCAAAACGTGTTCGATGGCTCGATCTGATAACAATAACTCGGCCGCTTTATCCAGTTTGTACTTGACAATCCCTTCGCCGAACGACGTGGTGCCGTTCGCCTACCGCGGTCTTTTAATTTTGCTTGAACACGCTAAAGTTGCATCTCAGCTTTTGGCGCGTGAAGTTGGATACGCGCAGTCGGCGGGCGTGCCCGTCGCGATTTGAAAGGACTTTGTATGGGACTTTTCACTGGTAAGACCGTGATCGTCACCGGCGGCGGCAAGGCCACGCTTAAGGACGGTTCCGCTGGCTCCATCGGCTACGGCATCGATATCGCATTTGCCAAGGAGGGCGCGAACCTCGTCATCACCGGCCGCAACGTCGCCAAGCTCGAGGCCGCCAAGGAGTCTCTCGAGGCCGAGTACGGTGTCAAGGTTCTGCCTGTTCAGGCCGATGTCTCGGCTGGTCAGGACAACGAGGCCGTC
>CABUZF010000150.1 GCA_902495985.1 uncultured Collinsella sp. | reverse complement strand
TTTCTGAGCATCGGTGCACGGTGCGCCCACGCGAGCCGCACCATCCCCTTAAACGAGGATGCGAGAAGATACGCCATGCTATTTGTAAATCGGCTGGTACATACGTTTGTTCCCGGCAGCGAGGGCGAGCCGGTCGATACATCTTGCCGTACCAACGCGGGCTTTGCCGCAAGCCTCATCTGCATTGGCCTCAACATTACCCTGTGCCTAGCCAAGGGCATCGCGGGTCTGCTCGCCGGCTCGGTCTCGCTTATCGCCGACGCCTTCAACAACCTCTCCGACGCCTCGAGCAACATTGTGAGCCTGCTCGGGTTCCGCCTTGCCAGCCGCCCGGCCGACGAAGGTCACCCCTATGGCCATGGCCGCTACGAGTACCTCGCCGGTTTGTTTGTCGCCGTCCTCGTTTGCGCCGTCGGCATCAACCTGGCGCTCGAGTCCATCGCCAAGATCATCAAGCCCTCCCCCACCGCCTACACGCTGGTCTCCCTAGCCGCCCTCGTCTTGTCCATGCTCGTTAAGCTCTGGATGGCCGCGTTCAACCGCACGCTGGGCGACCGCATCGACTCGGAGACGCTCATCGCCACGGCGCAGGACTCCAAAAACGACGTCATCACCTCGGGCTCGGTCTTGGTGGCGGCGCTTATTTCGCGGACGACCGACTTTGACCTCGATGGCTGGGCAGGCCTGGGTGTGGGCATCTTCATCTGCATCAGCGGCATGGGCCTGGTGCGCGACGCCATCAGCCCGTTGCTGGGGCAAGCACCCGACCCCAAGCTCGTCCAGGCAATCCGCGATAAGATCATGTCCTATCCGCAGGTCTTGGGCACACACGACCTGATGGTGCACGACTACGGCCCCGGTCGTCAGTTTGCCAGCGCCCACGTGGAGATGCCCGGCGAGGGCGACGCATTTGAGCACCACGAGATTTTGGACACCATCGAGCACGACATCAAGCGCCAAATGGGCATCGATATCACGCTGCACTGCGACCCCATCGCCACCACCAGCGACGACCTGCGCGGCTGGGTCAAGCGCGGCGTCATGCAGATCGATCCCGCGCTCTCCATCCACGACCTGCACGAGCACGACGGGTTCGTTTCGTTTGACCTGGTGCGTCCCGACGGCTTTGACATATCCGACGAGGAGCTGCTGGAGCTCGTCACGCGCATCGTGCACGAGCGCCGGCCCGACGTCTCATGCGTCGTCACGTTTGATTCGGGCTTTAGCTCGCCCGAGCGTCCGGCCGAGCAGTTGTAGCCTGCTTAACAGCTAGTTTCCCTGCGCGCCCGAGATGCCGTTTTGCAGGGCGTTCCAGGCATCCGTCGCCAAGCCGCCCAAGTTCTGCGCGGTATCGCCCAGGTTTTGTGTCGTATCGCCCAGCTCTTGCGCCTTGTCTCCCAATTCCTGCGCCTTGTTGCTCAGGTCCTCCAGCATGTTGGAGCTCGAGCTGTCCGTGGCGCCTTGATCACCGGACGCATTGCCCGACGAGCCGTCCTTGCGCGTGAGCTGAATCTCGAGGTTACCGTTGTCGTTATAGTTGGCAGACGTCACGACCCAGTTGGCATCGATGACGGGCGTTGAGCCATCATCAGTCAGGACCACGGCATTCGAAAGATCGGCGCCGCGCGACTTGAGGATCTTCTTGGCGTTGGACCAGTACTGCCCCGGGATATCGCTCAGATCGACGGTGCTAGACGAGGCGAACTCGGTTTGTTCGGCAGTGGTATCGGCCGTTGAACTCCCTCGCTTGTTGAGCATGCCCGACACGATGGCAAACACAACCGACAGCGCAAAGAAAATCGCCAGCACGATGAGGATCTTCTTGATCACGCTCGACGAACGCGACGGCTTCTTCTCCTCGTCCTCGCCATATTGCGGAATCGACTTGGGGCACTCGCGATACGGCTCGTGCTACTCGTAGCGAGGCTGCGCCGTGCGAGGCATATACGTCGTCTGCTGAGGCTGCGGAATGGGATTCTGCGGCAGGCCATCATAGGGATTCGGCGTCGAGGCAGCATAAGAATCCTGCGGCGCGTAATCAAACGGATCCGGAGCTGCGTTGCCATAGGGGCCTTGCGAAGATGCAGCGTAAGAATCCTGCGCCGTGTCGCCATAGCCCATAACCCGGGTGGGCTCGGCCGAAGGCTGCGTCGCGGCGGGGTCGGTATAACCGGGGTTGGGAACAACGCGGGTCGCATCGGCGCTATCGCCAGCCTGCGCGGAACCGTAGCCGCCCATCACGGTTGTCTTGTCCTGATCCATGCAACGATTCCTTTCCGTCGCGCGTGAGCCTCAAGTTATCCATGCATTCTACCCGCGCAAAAGCCTATGATGGGCAGAGTCCGTCGGTATCTACAAGACATGCGCGGGCCTAAGGATCAAAAAGCCCCGCCGGGCCTTGTGGGCACGGCGGGGCGGACAAGCAACTATGGACAGCAGACTTAGAACAGGCCGGTGATGTTGCCGTCGTTGTCGACGTCGATGTTTTCGGCCGCGGGCACCTTGGGCAGACCCGGCATGGTCAGAACACTGCCGGTCAGCGCGACCACAAAGTGGGCGCCGGCAGAAACCTTGAGCTCACGCACGGTGATGCGGAAGTTCTCGGGAGCGCCCAGGGCCTTGGCGTTGTCGCTAAAGCTGTACTGCGTCTTGGCGACGCACACCGGCAGGTTGCCAAAGCCATTCTCGCGCAGCTCGGCGAGCTGGCGCTTGGCGGCCGGCGTAAAGTCAACGCCGTCGGCGCGGTAGACCTTGGTGGCAACGGCCTCGAGGGCATCAGCGACATCAACGCCGTCCTCATAGGCAAACTTGAGCTCGCTCGGCTGCTCAATCAGACGCATGACCTCATCGGCAAGCTCGAGCGCGCCCTCGCCGCCCTTGGCCCAGACCTCGGAAAGCTTAACGTTGACGCCGAGCTTCTGGCACTCGGACTCAATGAGCGCAAGCTCGGCCTCGGTGTCCGTCGGGAAGCGGTTGATGGCGACCACGCAGGGCAGACCATATACGTTCTGGATGTTGTCGACGTGGCGCAGCAGGTTGGGCATGCCGGCCTTGAGGGCCTCGAGGTTCTCCTCGTTGAGGTCGGCCTTGGCGACGCCACCGTTGTACTTCAACGCACGAGCGGTCGCGACGACCACGACGGCGCTGGGGCGAACGCCCGTCATGCGGCACTTGATGTCGAGGAACTTCTCGGCACCCAGATCGGCACCGAAGCCGGCCTCGGTAATGGCAACATCGCCAAAGCGCATCGCCATACGCGTAGCCATGATAGAGTTGCAGCCGTGGGCAATGTTGGCGAAGGGACCGCCGTGGACAAACGCGGGCGTACCCTCGAGCGTTTGCACCAGGTTGGGTTTGAGCGCGTCCTTAAGCAACGCGGCCATGGCACCCTGGGCCTTGAGGTCGCGGGCACGGACGGGCTCGCCGGCAAAGCTATAGCCGACGACAATCTCACCCAAGCGTTCCTTGAGGTCGCTGATGCTCGTAGACAGGCACAGGATTGCCATGACCTCGGAAGCGACGGTGATATCGAAGCCGTCCTCGCGCGGCACGCCCTGGGCCTTACCGCCAATGCCGTCGATGACGTGGCGCAGCTGACGGTCGTTCATATCGACGACGCGCTTCCAAGTGATGCGCTTAACGTCAATACCGAGCTGATTGCCCTGCTGGATGTGGTTATCAAGCATGGCGGCCAGCAGGTTATTGGCGGCACCGATAGCGTGGAAGTCGCCGGTAAAGTGCAGGTTGATATCCTCCATGGGGATGACCTGAGCCCAGCCGCCGCCGGCAGCACCGCCCTTAACGCCAAAGACGGGGCCGAGCGAAGGCTCACGCAGGGCCACAGCGCTCTTGACGCCGCGACGGCGCAGGCCATCGGCCAGACCGATGGTCGTGGTGGTCTTGCCCTCGCCCGCGGGCGTTGGGTTGATAGCGGTCACGAGGACGAGCTTGGCCTGGTGATCAGTCGGCTCGTTGAGCAGTGAATAGTCGACCTTAGCCTTGTCGAAGCCGTACGGAATCAGGTGCTTTACGTCGACGCCGGCGTTCTTAGCCACCTCGGTAATGGGCAGCGGCGTGACGGAACGTGCGATTTCGATGTCAGTAGGCATGGGCGGTCCTTTCGTTACCGAATGAGAAAAAGACCATTTCAGCATAGCACGGGCGCGCAATAGTAAAACACCCGTAACCGATGAATGGCGATATGTTTATCCAATGCTCAGCGATAGCCTACAGACAGCCAAAACAAACCCGTCTCTAATCGGCTGGCTCGATGCCCAAGTGCTCAAAGGTGCGCAAGGTTGCCTGACGGCCCTGGGGCG
>CABUZF010000149.1 GCA_902495985.1 uncultured Collinsella sp. | reverse complement strand
CCTCGAAGGCCGCCTTGGCCGCACGGTCCAGGTCCTCCTCGGTCACGTTCTTGTTAATGATGTCGCGCATGCGCTGGCTGCCGGCCTCGGGCGCGAACGTCAGGCCGCCCTTCTTTTCGCCGGCGACCGACTCGGCCATATCCACGCCAAACGAATCCAGGCGCTGCGACGGAATAGACACGCGAATACCCGTATCCTCCAGGCGACGGTTGAGCCTGCCGAGCACGTCGCGAATGCAGGAGTGGTCGGTCGTGGAGAGCGAGGTCAGCGACACCTCGTCATAGCCGGTCTTTTCCAGACCCTGGATCACCGACGAGACGATCTGGTCGGCCGAGCGCTCGCGCACCGGGCGATACGTCATGCCGGCCTGGCAAAAACGACAGCCGCGGGCGCAGCCGCGCAGAATCTCGATAGACAGGCGGTCGTGGACCAGCTGCGCATAGGGTACGCACGACTGCGACAGCGGATTTGTGGCGCCGAAATCCTCGACGACGCGCTTGTAGACCACGGTCGGCGCATCCTTGCCCTCACGCGGCACGGTGTAGCCATGCGGCGAGCAGGGCTCGTCGTGACGAACCTCATAGAGCGACGGCACGTAGTTGCCGGCAATGGATGCAAGCTGCTCGACAATCTGCGCGCGCGGGACCCCTTCGTCACGCAGGCGGCGATGCAGCTGGCAGGTCTCGAGCAGCGATTCCTCGCCCTCACCGATGAGGATGGCATCGAAGAAGGCCGCGTACGGCTCGGGGTTGTACACCGAGGGGCCGCCGGCGATGATGATAGGGTCGTCTTCACCTCGGTCGGCCGCTAACAGCGGAATGCCAGCGAGGTCGAGTGCCTCGAGGAAGTTCGTCACCGCCATCTCGTGCGGCACATGCAGACCGACGATATCAAACGAAGCGACCGGCGCAGCACCTTCGAGCGACAGCAGAGGAATACCCGCCTCGCGCATGGCGTCACCCATATCGGGCCACGGCACATAGCCGCGCTCGCAGGAGATGCCCTCGGCCTGGTTAAGGATGTTGTAGAGGATGGCGATGCCCTGGTTGGGCAGACCGACCTCGTACACATCCGGGTAGATCAGGCAGCAACGGTAGTCGGCATCGGCCTTGGAAAGCGTGCCCCACTCGTGATCGATATAGCGGCTCGGCTTCTCGACCTTGGCGAGCAACGGCTCAATTAAATGAAAACAATCTTGGTATGCAACGCGCAACGGAAAACCCCTAAGCAGCGAGATCTGATGCGTCCTGGTAGGACGCCATAGGACGGGTAGCGCCCGCGACCGTGGTCACCAGATCGCGAACGCGGGAGAACGTGGCAGTGACCACCTCGTTGGCACGGCTGTAGTCGACATCGCGCTCGTAGAGCGAAACAAGCGCACGGCCCATGCCGTAGGTGCCCGCGGCAGCAGTGAGCGCCTTGACGGCAAACCCAATATGCGGCGTCTGCTTGACGAGTGCGCGGGTGACCGCGCGGATCACAAGACCGCCGGCAAGCACGCCCGCGACCTCGTAGCCGCGCTCGGGCTTAATGCCGCGTCCAAAGACGGCAGCGAGCTCAAAGAGCATGCCCACCTGCGCCAGCGCCATAACGGGATAATCGGCGCCCGGCAAAAACACCAGTGCACCGGTCGCCATATTGGTAAGCGCGCACGAGGTGATGATACGATTGGCCGCCGCGATGCGCATGAAGGCAAAGTTCGCCGCAAAAGCCGTTTCCTTGTCGGTGCGATCGAGAATCCAGCGGGCAAGCGTCTCGAGCAGATACGTCTTATCGGTTGCCGCTACCACGCCGAGCATGGGCGTGGACTCCTCGATAAACGGCACCTCCACAGCAGACTCGGCAAGCACGCACACGGGCGCGCCGGCGATCACGAGCTCCTGCACGGCACTCTCCAAGCGGTCGGAACCACACGAGAGCACCAGCACCACATCGGTATCGGTCTTTGGAGCAATTCGCTCCTCCCCCAGACGCTCGACGCGCACAATACCCGAGGTCGTTTGCGGCACAAAGGCGTCACGCACCGTCTCGGCCAGAAAGCGCGAGGCGGACGAATCCAGATAGACCGAGACGCGCACCGGCGTATCGGAATCCTTCTTAACGGACGCGCCCATCTTAAAAGCGCGGGTCAGCTTATCTACGGGAATTTTCATAGCAAACCCCTCCAGCGGTTACGCGGCGCCCGAACGATGCCGCCATATGGATTGTACGATACCCACCGTCAGCAGCTGAATCATCATCGAAGACGAACCGAAGCTAATAAACGGTAGCGGAATACCGGTAATCGGCATCATGCCGATGCACATGCCGATGTTTTCGAAGGTCTGGAACGCCCACATGCCAACGATGCCCACACACGAAAGACGCAAAAACAGCGACTCACACTTAAAGGCGACGCGAATCGTCGAAAAGATCAGCAGCACGTAGAGGCACAGCAGCAAAAAGGAGCCGCAGAAGCCAAAGGTCTCGGACAAAAAGGCGAAGACGAAGTCGGTGTGGAACTCAGGCAGAAAGCCGCCGGCTGACTGCGTCGCATGGCCCAAACCCTTACCAAAGAAGCCGCCCGAGCCAACGGCGATAAGCGACTGCTGCAGGTTGTAGGCATCGTCCGAATCGGCATTATCGGGGTCGATAAAGACCGTCAGACGGTTCATCTGATACTGCTTGATGAGCACATCGTGGCCGAGCAGCGAATCAAAGACCGAATCGAGCGCCAGGACGAGGGCCACCAGGCCCACGAGCAGGGCCAGGGTCGACAGCACCCATTCGCGGCGTGCACCGCTCATGCAGATGACGATGGCGCCCGAAACCAGCACGACCAGGCCCGAGCCCAGGTCACCCATGGCAACGACGGCCAAAAACGGAATGGACAGCATGCCGCAGAGCTTGACGTAGTCGCGAACGGTATCGATGCGACCGTTATACTGCGAGCCAAGCGTAGCAATAAAGAAGATGGTGATGAGCTTGGCAAGCTCAACCGGCTGGAACGTCAAGCCGATACCGGGAATCTTGATCCAGCCCGTCATGCCCAGACCGCCCGTATAGGACAGACCCGGAATCTTGGGCGAGAAGATCACGATCAGGTCGATGACGAGCAACGCCGTCGAGAAATTGGAAATACCGCGCAGGTCGGAGCGCCAGACCAGCACCGCCAGCACCGTGCCGATGCCAATTCCCAGCAAATGGCGCGAGAACGAAGCATCGGCCTTAAACTGCGAAGCCGACCAGATAATGATGGCACCGTAGGCGACGAGCGCCACAGTAGCCACGAGCACACCGATATGCACCTTTTGGCGAAACGTGCCGCGCGAGGCCGAAAGTTGCTTGTTGACGCGGTCCAGGCTGCTGCGAGAGCCGGTCTTGGTTGAACGGAACAGATCCGCCGGAGAAAAATCCATCGCAACCTCCTATCGAACCGAAGAATCGCCCGAGGCCGAAGAGGTATCGGGCTCGTCATAAATCACGCCGAGCACGTCGCGCACGACATGCATCGCGGTATCTGAGCCACCGCCGCCCTGCTCCAGGACGGTAGCGATGACATACTTGGGATCATCGGCCGGTGCATAGGCGCAGAACCACGCGTATTCGTCCTCGCCACTTTTCTCGCCCGTGCCCGACTTGCCGTATACCTGCGGCGTCAGGGTGCCAAAGTGCGCCGCCAGGGACGTCGATGCCGTGTAAATCACGTCGTGCATGCCGTTGCGAACAAGAGCCAAATCCGAATCGCTGTTGATCTTGGCCTCCAGGCGCTTCTTCTTGCCCTTGCCATTGTACTTATAGGCATCGCCGTCGCCATCGCGCGACACGGCAGACAAAAATACGTGAGGCACGTACTGTTTGCCGCCGTTGGCAAGACCCATATAGGCGCACGCCATCTGCAGGGGCGTCACCAGGATGTCGCCCTGGCCGATAGCAATGTTGGTCATATCGCCGGCATTCCACTTGCGGTCCTCGGCAGAGGCGTCGGTGAAGTATGACTCTTTCCACTCGGCATCGGGAATACGACCCGCGCCCTCACTCGGCAGATCGATACCGCAGGTCTTGCCTAGGCCCCAGCGACGAAAGACCTCCTGCAGGCCCTCGGGATGTTGCTCGTCATAAAAGAACGCCTTACCCATGTCGTAGAAGACGGGGTCGCACGAGTTGGCGATACCCGACTGCAGCGTCATGGTGCCGTGGCCAGACGTCAGCCAGCAGCGCTTGCCCCAAGCCTTGCCCAGACCCGTCCAATAACCCGTGCAGTTGGTTGTCTGCGTTGAAGTGTAGGTTCCAAACTCAAGACCGGCCAGTGCCGAGAGCGGCTTGATGGTCGAGGCCGACATGTACTGTCCGCT
>CABUZF010000148.1 GCA_902495985.1 uncultured Collinsella sp. | reverse complement strand
GAGTCTGGTGCCCGATGAGTCCAAGACCATCAACGAAGGTGCGGTGCTTCCTTGGGGCACGCTCATGTGGGATCTGATGAAGCAGGTGGCAGGCGAGATGGGCGTACGCACCGACGTGCCGTTTAGCCAACTCACACCTCAAGAGCGCGATATCGTGTTCCACGGCCCGGCGGTTAAGAAGCACATTCTCTACGTTCCCAAAAACGGCGAGGGCGCCACGCCGCTCGACTTTACCTATTACAACGCCGTCTATACCGTTGAGAATGCGCTCGCCAAGGTTAAGGACGACAAGGGCCTCAAACGCGTTGCGCGCTTTTTGCGCGAGGGGCCATGCCGTGACTGTGGCGGCACGCGTCTCTCCGAGGCTGCGCGCCAGCCCCAAGTGCGCGGTATCAATCTGGCGCAGGCCGCGGCCATGACGCTGGGCGAGGCGATTGAGTGGGTGCGCGGGGTGCCCGCGTCCTTGCCGCCCGAGATGCGGCCCATGGCGACGGATATCTGCGATTCGTTTTTGAGCGCGGCCCGTCGTCTGGTCGACCTGGGTCTCGATTACCTTTCACTCGACCGCGCCGGTGCCACGCTCTCCACGGGTGAGCGCCAGCGTGTGCAGCTCGCCCGCGTGGTGCGCAACCGATCGACGGGCGTGCTTTATGTGCTGGACGAGCCTTCGATCGGCTTGCATCCTGCCAATGTCGACGGCTTGGTGGGCGTAATGCGCGATCTGGTGGGTGATGGCAACACCGTGGTTGTTGTCGACCACGATACGCGCGTACTGGCGGAAGCCGACTATTTGGTCGAGATGGGCCCCGTTGCCGGAGCAGGCGGCGGTAACGTGATCGCTGCCGGTACGGTAGGCGAGGTCGAGCAATCGCAGAGCAGTCGCATCGCGCCGTTTTTGCGCGCAGACCCCAAGCGCTTGCGCCCGCAGGTGACTGACGAGGAGATGTTCGACCAGGGCCACATCCGCATGGCAACCGATGCCATCCATACCGTCAAGCCGCTCGAAGTCGATATCCCGCGCGGCCGCTTGGTCGCGGTGACGGGCGTTTCGGGTTCGGGCAAGACGACGTTGGTGCTCGAGACGCTCATCCCGGCGCTTAAGGCGCAGGCAGCTGGCGAGCGCTTGCCGGGACACGTGCGTTGGGTCGATGCCGAAGGCATTGCCCGCGCCAACCTGATTGACGCTACGCCCATTGGCGCCAATGTTCGCTCGACGGTGGCAACCTATGCCGACATCCATGACGAGCTGCGCCGCGCCTTTGCCCGTACGCCCGAAGCCAAGGCAGCCGGCTACAAGGCGGGCGCCTTTAGCTACAACACCGGCGCCTTGCGTTGCCCTACGTGCGATGGCACGGGTTCGATATCGCTCGACGTGCAGTTTTTGCCCGACGTCGAGATCGTCTGCCCGGCATGCCGTGGTTCGCGCTACGCCGAGGCCGCCTCGCATATCCATCGCGAGGGCAAGGACGGGAGTCTGCTTACGCTGCCGCAGCTCATGGACATGAGTGTGGACGAGGCCATCGACGCCACACTGGGACTCAAGAAGGTTCAGACGCGCTTACAGACCTTGCACGACCTGGGTCTGGGTTATCTCACGCTTGGCGAGCCCACACCGGCGCTTTCGGGCGGTGAGGCACAGCGCCTTAAGCTCGCGAGCGAGATGGGCCGCGTGCAGGATGATGCCGTGTTTGTGTTCGACGAGCCCACGATTGGCCTGCATCCGCTCGATGTCCAGGTGCTGTTGAACGTGTTTGACGGCCTCGTTGCCAAGGGCGCCACGGTCGTCGTGATCGAGCACGACCTCGACCTTATCCGTAACGCCGATTACGTGATCGACATGGGCCCGGGCGGCGGCGATGCGGGCGGGCAAATCGTTTGCGCCGGCACGCCGGGCGACATCGCAGCTTGCTCCGCAAGCATCACCGGTCGCTATCTATAACCGAATGTGACAAAGGGACAGTTCCTTTGTCACATTGACTTCTATTTCACGCATTGAGCCGCGAGATAGTCGCGGAAGAATGGCAATTCAAATGCGACGAGCCCTCGTCCTCGTTCTCCGATGATGCCGGCATCTATCATGCGGCGTCGGTAGCGGGAGACCTGCTGCGGCGAACGCTTAAGGCGCTCGACAAGATCAGCGGTGGTGGACTCTTCCTCGTCATCGAGCATGGCGATGAGGAATCGCTTGTCCTCTGCAGTGAGTTCCCGATAGGTTGCCGCGAGGATTCGGTCGTCCATCTCGTCGCGCGCGATTTTGATTCCCAGGTCAAAGTCGCGTGACGAAATCTCCTTCGAATCGCTTGTGAGATCCCAGGCACGGTAGCCTACGAGTTGCAATAGGAAGGGAAAACCAGAGATCGAGCGAACGGCTCTATCGATTCCCTCAGCATCTGCCAGGCGATCGTTTTCCTGGATTGTGCGAATCAAGGCCTCGCGTACGTCATAGTCGGCAATGCGACCCAGATGATATTGTTGGGCGCGGCGAAGGAACGAGACCGTCTTATGGTTCAGCAACGTCGAGACGTTGTTGGGAAGCCCCGCCATGAGCAGCGCGACGCGTTTCCCATCGGTCACAAAGTGCTGATACGTCGCTGCGAGCTGAATCATCTCGTCGAGTGTCGGGTCTACCTCGTCAACCGTGACGAGCAGACCGGTGCCCGCCTCGTTGAGCTGGTCGATGATATCGCTCATGCGATAACGCCAGGTTGAGGCATCGTGAACGCGATTGACCTCGATGCTGCCGAGCGGTGCAATTCCGAGACCGGTGACTTCGAGGTGGTTGGACGAGTCGATGAGATGGGCTGCGGCGCGTTTCGCCCCGAACTCGATTTCCTCAAGCATTCCCGGGAGCGCGGTCGTCTTTACGGCAATCCAGCCGTGGGATTCCGCCCTTGTCGCGAGCGACGACATGAGAGCGGTTTTACCGGTTCCACGCGCGCCTGAGAAGATCGAGGTCAATTCTGGGCGCCTACGCTGGCTCAAGAAGGCACGGTCCAAATCCCGAATAATCTGTTGTCTGCCAGCGAGATGGGCAGGAACCTCACCAAAACTGGGGGTAAACGGGTTCTCGAGATATTTCACAAGGCTCTCCTTTCACACCGCCGTTTAACTTCATTTTACTTTAGTTAATTCTGATTAAAAGCAATGGTTCGTTATTTAGAGCATCAATGAGGCAAAGGGACAGCCCCTTTGCCTCATTGATGCCAAAACCAGCTTGTCAAGAGCTAGAGGGTTTAAAAATCTGCCATTTCTACCCCGTCCCCTAATGGCAGGTTTGTTACATTCCCGGAAAGCCTGTTTGGCGCAGGGCTTCGTAGAGGACGATGGCGGCGCTGTTGGAGAGGTTGAGTGCGCTGATGCGGTAGTCGTCCGGGTTGACGAAGTTGCCGCAGATGTCCTGTTGAAGGATGGCCTCGTGGCTGCCCTCGGTATGCCCCAGCGATTCCTCGTGAGCTTCCCAAGCCTCGGCGTTATCGAGTGAGTCGCAATCGCGCAGCATGGGGATGCGCTCGCAGCGCTCGGGCGCCGCGGCAAGCAGTGGCTCGGGAATGCCCGAGCTCTCGCTGCCAAAGACCAGGTAGTCGCCGTCGCGGTAGGTGCTTTGCGCATAGGTGCGGCGTGCCTTTTTGGTCAGCAGATGCAGGCGCTCGTTGGCAGGGGAGAGGCCGTTGCGCGCAAGGAAATCCTCCCAGCCGGCATAGGTCGTCACGTCCAAGTTTTGCCAGTAGCCCAGACCGGCGCGACGCACCGTCTTGTCGTCGAGCGAAAACCCCAGCGGCTCCACCAGATGCAGGCGGGCGCCGGTGACCACGCAGGTGCGGCCGATATTGCCCGTATTGGCCGGAATCTCGGGCGCATACAGCACAATGTTGAACATGAATCTCCTTGGCTCAGAACGAAAAACCACCACGAAGGGGATAGGCACCTTCGTGGTGGTTTGGCGGTTACGTAGGCGGAAAAATGCCCGTTTGGATAAACCTAGGCGCGGTGCCAGTCGGTCAGGCAGGCATCGAGGGAGGCGATGAGCGCATCCTTGTCCATGTGACGGCCGATGATGCACAGGCTCGTCATGCGGTCGCCCGTCTCGTCGTCCCAAATCTGCATGATCTCGGGGTTCTCGTCGATGATCTTCTGCTTCTCTCCCTCGGGCGCCGAGTCGACAAACAGGCCGTTCTCCATCAGGCGCATCTGGTGGCCAGCCTGCTCAAACATGTAGCACATGTCCGGATCGCCGGTCTGCCACAGCGGACCCTTGACGCGAATGACCTCGTCGGGCCACTCCTGCTCAACAAAATCGGTGAACTTCTGCAGGTCAAACGGCTTGCGGCGCGAGTACACAAAG
>CABUZF010000147.1 GCA_902495985.1 uncultured Collinsella sp. | reverse complement strand
CTCGATCTCCTGCCAAATGGCGTACTTGTTCTCGAGGGAGAAGATGTGTCCCATCTCCGGGCGGGTATAGCGATCGATCATAGCGGCTCCTTTTTGGTTATTGGCACGTTGGTCGTAACCCAACCATTGTACCGTGCGCAGGTGCAAGTATGGGCAGCAGGCATTAACCTAACATTTTGGAATTGGAGCGAGCAACGGGACGTCTGCGTTATTTGCTTCGCAAATCCGCACCGGCTGCGGTCGATCCCCTCGGATTCACGGTGACGATGGGGAAGACTTTGTTGAATTGGCCGTCCCGAGGTCTTCTGTGCTCCATGGAGCGGACAACGGGACGTCCGCGTATTTGCTTCGCAAATCCGCACCGGCTTCAGGCGCCTGTCGGCGCCTTCGCCTGCTCGCTACAAACGCTTCGCGTTTGCTTAACGCTCGCACCCTGGCGGGTTCGAGTCCCGGCGCTTTATTGAAAAAGGCACGGTAACGAAACGTTACCGTGCCTGAAATTCGAATGGAGCGGGCAACGGGACTCGAACCCGCGAGTGTCAGCTTGGGAAGCTGATGCCTTACCACTTGGCGATGCCCGCATATGTGGGGGATAGTATAACGCGGTTGTCTTGTTCGATACAAGGGTGTCGATGCTTGTTTTAGCTGTGGAGAATCGTTTGAAAATCGCGCCAATTGTGGAGATGAGGACCTTTGTCTTTCTTTTCTTACCATCTTCTACCTGCACTTTTATCTGATTGTTGTATTTGAGCTCGATTTGTCAGAAATCGGGCAAGCTTTTGGTCAGGCTCCGGTACTTACCCGCATGAACCTCGGGGGTAGCCTCATCCTACGCGTCGCAACCTCCCCATGCGGCGCACGAGGGATAAGGAGCAGCCATGTCCAACGCACCCACGCACTCTGTCCACAGCGCAATCGCAACAGGTCCGCTGCTCCTGCTCCTCTTCCTGCTTTTCGGCTGCCTGGCACCAGGAGCCGCATTTGCCGTCGATGGCTACGACCAGCTCGGCTTCCGCACTATTAGCGATGATTGTGGGCCCTTCTTCATCGGCAAGTATGAAGCTCAAGACACCTCGATTGCCTACTGCATGAACCAGGAGCGCCCCGGCCCCACCAAACCGGGCGGCCCATGGCTCAACTTTGATCAAGGCTGGGTGTGGCTCGACGACGAGTTCGCGGCAATCGTTTGTCACGGATATCCCACCACCACGTCGTTTGGCGGTTACCATCTTTCACCCGATCGCGCCCGCGCCGCCACCCAGCTTGCCGTATGGATGCTCAACGGCACTACCCATGTCGACGGCACCTACTCCTACACGACCGCTCAGGGTAAAACCAAGAGCGGACACTTTACCGCCGACAATGAAGTCGTGGCGGCTGCGCGGTGGCTCCACGACAGCGCAAAATCAGGAAGCATCAAAGCCGCTCCGCACCGCGCGCGACGCTATCTAGGGGCCGTATCGGGCGGCAGCAAACGTCAAGACATGCTCTATGTACTGCCGGCGGTCTCTGTTTCCTTCCAAAAGCAGTCTGCTGACACCGTTATTACCAGCGGAAACAATACCTATCAGTTTACCGGGGCAACATTCGATATTTTTGAGAGCGCCAGCGGCGCGCGTGTCGGCACCATCAAGATGGACAGCAACGGTCGAGCGCAAGCAACACTTCTGCCCGACACGGCATACTACCTAGTTGAAACGAAGGCGCCGGCCGGCTATGTCCCCCGCCACGATCGTATTGCCTTTACCACGGGGAATGACGGCGGGCGGGTCGCCATTGATGAACAGCCCGGCACCATCAACCTGCGTATCGTAAAACTCGATGCCGCGACGAATGCCGGCCCCCAGGTGGGATCTTCACTCGCAGGAGCAGAGTTCACGTGTGTGTCGCAATCAACCCCTGGATGGGCGCAAATTCTCACGACTGACGAAAGCGGTCGGGCTACCCTCGTCGATGTCCCCTTAGGAACCTTTACCATCTACGAATCAAAAGCCCCCGAGGGCTACCTGCCATCCAACGACAGCTGGACCTATACCGTTGGAGCCGACCAGCTCGGCGATTCAGGCGTAGTCGAGATCGAATCTCGCATTTCCGATATCCCCATTGCGTTTGACCTTGAGATTTCCAAATTCAAGGATTACGGCAATAGCGACCAATCCGGCCTGGAGCAGCCGGCGGGTGGTGTTGTCTTTGAAGTTGTCAGCAACAGCTCTCAGCAGGTTGTTGGCACATTGACCACAAACATCTATGGCTTTGCCTCCACCAAAGATCAGCCCGAAGCATGGTTCGGCACAGGCAAGCGACCCGCCGGTGTCCACGGAGCCGTCCCATACGACCGTGCCGGCTACACGATTCGCGAGGTTCCGGAAACCGTCCCCGAGGGTTTTAAACGTGCAGGGGAATGGACCGTCGGGGCCAATCAGATTTCCAACGGCGCCGAGCTTCAATATATCGTGGACAACCACGCTCTGTCGACGCATCTCCAGATTGTAAAACGCGATGCCCAAACAGGCGCTTCTGTTCCACTAGCCGGATTCACCTTCCAACTCCTCGACAGCAATCACGAACCTGTCTCACAAACTTGCTGGTATCCAGCACATAACGTAATGGACACCTTTACGACTGACGCGACCGGGACCGTCACACTGCCAGAATCGCTCGTGCCGGGCACCTATTATGTACGCGAAGCCTCGGCCAAAGAGCCCTATCTTGTCGGCGAAGAGATCGAGGTAAACATACCCGCCGACATGAACCTAACGCCCGTTGTAATCGCCTCGTATTATGACCACGCCGCGACCGGAAACATCAGGATCGTTAAAACCGATGCCGTAGACGGCAGCAGCCTCGCGGGCGCCGTCTTTGAGATCCGTGCCTCGGGTGATATCGTGCGCCCCGACGGTAGCATTGCCGCGCTCGACGGTGAGACTGTCGCTGCCGTCACGACGGATGAAACTGGAGAAGCACGCGCGGACGACCTCCCGCTGGGATCTGGCACCGCACGCTACGAGGTTGTCGAGACTCAAGCGCCGGCAGGCTTCTTACTCGATCGGACATCCCATATTGTCGACCTTACTTATGCCGACCAGAAAACACCCGTTGTAGAAGCACGGCTTAACGTATCCGACGATTACACCAAGGTAGATATCTCCAAGGTCGATGCAAGCGGCGAGCAGGAAGTGGAAGGCGCACAGCTCACCTTATATGGTCCCGATAAAACCGAAATAGACTCCTGGACCTCATCCGACAAGCCACACCGCGTCGAACATCTTGCACCCGGCACCTACTCGTTGCGCGAAATGATGTCTCCGCGGACCTATGACCTTGCCGAGGAGATAACGTTTGAAATAAAAGATACGGGAGAAGTCCAATCCGTCGCGATGAAGGATGCGCCCATCGAGATCAAGGGGCAGGTCGACAAGCGTCAGGAACTTGTCCAACCTATCGAAAAGGGCCTGTTGGCTAACGGCGATGGTAAAAACCGCGCCACGACGCAAACCAATAGTGATGGGCTTTTCTCCTATACCATCGATGCTCGAAACGATTCCGCTACTTGGGTTGATGAGTTTACGATTACCGATGATCTTGAGTGCGCCAAAGACGGCACGGCGAGATTCATCTCAATCGAAACCCCCGTCGCCATCGGCGACCTCAACGGTCTGTGCAACGTGTGGTATCGCACGACGCCGTTGGACTCGACAGACGTCGATGAACCGGCGAACGCGACACTTGACGATGGACACGAAAATCCTTGGCTTGAGTCCGACGAAGTAAAAGAGAGCCTTGGTGAGGACTGTCGCCTCGTCGATTACGACGGCTGGCGCCTCTGGAAGGCGGATGTCTCGACCACGGAATCCACCACACTCGAGGCGGAAGAGCTCGACCTTACACCCAATACCGTCGTAACGGGCATTCGAATTGAATACGGTGCGGTAGCCGCCGACTTTACGACTCGAAGCGATGCGGATTCTTGGACCCGCGATGATCTCAAAGATGAGCACGACGACCTTGACGATGCCAAAGCAATCCTTGGCACAGACGCTCGGGGCGCAATCGTGCACATGCAGGCGACGTCGGCTTATACGCCCCAAACCGCACTCACCAACAGCGCACGCGTCGATCTTTGCCGCAACGGCGGCGGCGATAAACTTGAGTCACATGACGAGGACCGTGTCATTCAACGCTGTACCCTACCGCAGGACCTACCGGCAACAGGATCAGTTCCCATCGCCGCTTGCATCACCGCGCTCCTGACCTCGGGTGCCGCAGCCCTATGGTTCGCTCGCCTTAGGTCGACCCCAAAGAAGCGCTAGCGCGATGAAAAAGCGGGCGAGCCAGTCCCCTGGCT
>CABUZF010000146.1 GCA_902495985.1 uncultured Collinsella sp. | reverse complement strand
ATGGTCGGGCGCATGTCGAGCCACGACCGCGGTATCGTCAAGGATATGATTTTCGCCGTAGCCGAGGGCGACGTGCCCAAGCTCAAGGATTCGCTTATGCGCTTTGCCGTGACGCGCGGCGACTCGGCCGAGCTCGACCATTCGGCCTTTTTGTCCGACTTGGACTTTATCGTCGCCGACTTTGCGGGTCTCGATCTTAAGGACTTGGATATCGGCGAGTTTTTGACCTCGCTGCTAAACCTGGCGCGCAAAAACGATGTTGAGCTGCCGAGCGTGGTGACGATGTTCGCGCGCGGCATGGTGACGCTCGAGGGCCTGCTGACCGAGTACATGCCCAACGTCAACATGATCCAGATCATCCAGACGCATATCAAAAACGAGAAGAGCACCTATGCGCGCGTCCACGAAATGGGGCGCGATCTTGCCTCGAGCAGCTATCGCGCGGCAAAAGGCTCGCTCGAGGCGGCCGAGTATCTGGGCTTGGCGTCGCGTATGCTCACGCGCGGTCAGCTTAAGGTAAACACGCAGATCATGAGCAGCGATAAGGCGCTGCGACAGCTGGGTGGGATTATCGACCGCATGTCGATGGCTATCGTTATCGCCGGCCTGTTTATCGGTTCGTCGGTGGTGTACTACGCGCGCATCGAGCCGGTTGTGTTCGGTATCCCGGTCATTGGCTTTATGGGCTACGTGAGCGCGCTGGTGCTGGCGCTTATGCTGGGCCGCAATATCTGGCTCAACAGTCACGGCGGCAAGCACTAGAGGCTGCGGCCGTCACCGCATTTTCCTATCGCAAACAATAGCTTTTACCTTGGGCTTCGCCTGCGTGCGAGGCCCTTTTGCGTGATACCATTTTGACGGTAATAATCGATGGCCTAGATGGTGGTGCGGAGACGCACGAATGCGCGGTTATCCTGCGCATTTGGGAGAATCGGGGTGCAAGTCCCCGGCTGTACCAGTAACCGTAATTCCTCTTGGCTCGGGATGTTCGCGTCGCAGATCGGACGGCGCGCCTGAGCCGTTAAGGTTAAGTCGGATCGCCTCCCATCTTGCACGTTGCCGCGGCGTATGCCGCCGGTGTGCATAGGGCTCTGGAGGGAAGGAGGACCCCGATGGGGGAACTCGAGCGCAACATGCGCGATGACGTGGGGCAGCCTCAAGGCAACGCTCCAAGTACAGACAATGGGGGACAATTGGATATGTTTGAGGACGAGCGCGAGCGCGTCTCGCATCGCCGTGGCGCAATTGCGCGCGGCGTAGCCAAGCGCGGCCTGGTGGCATTCCTGGCCTTCGCGATGGCCTTTGGCACCACGCCGGCTCAGCTGTGGGCCGAGGGCGCCGAGGGCATTGCCGAGGCTGTGGCTCAGGCTGCGACGCCGGGCGAGGACGCAGCGCTTGCGGGCGGTACCGCTGAGCAGAGCGGCGCCGAGGTTTCGGATTCCGAGGGCGCGCCTGCAGCTAGTGCAGCCATAACAGAGGCAGCAACTGGCGACGAAGGCTCGGCGACGGGGGAGAGCCCTGCCACGAGCGAGCAGTCTTCGACGGCATCCGCTGGCCAAGCGGGATCTGCCGCCGCGGCTGCCGTTCAGACAGAGAACCCGACAGAAACCGGCGATGTCGCCAAGAAGCAGGTCGAGGTCTCGTTCTCGATTATCGGCACCGATGCTGACGGCAAGGCTCAGACCTGGGTGGCACCTACGCAGCTCAAGCTCGACGAGGGCGCGACGGCTGCGGATGCCTTCATTAAGCTGCAGGAGAAGACGGGCTTCAAGGCGAAGTACGAACCGAACACGGCATACGGTTTCTACCTCGAAAGCATCACATCCCCGAGTGATGGTCGCACGCTTGCCTACGATCCGACGACTTATGCCTTCTGGCAGCTGTTCGTCGACGGCGCGTCTTCCTCGGTTGGCGCGAGCAGCGTCAAGCTCACCCAGGGGCAGAAGATTGAGTTTGCCTATACGGCTGGTAGCTCGTCCCCTGTCGTTAAGGACCAGGTTGCCGCAAATGTGACCGTCATTGGTCGCGATGCCCAGGGCAAGACTCAGACTTGGGTCGATAATGCGCAGTGTGTGGTGACGTCCGGTTCGAGCGCGCTTGATCTTACGAAGGTCGCACTCGAGGCGAACGACATTGACGCCGTTGCTGCGGGCTCCTTCATTCTGAGCCTTAAGTACAACGGTGTTGAGCTGGGTACGCCCCAAGATTATTCGACCTATTGGCAGCTGTTCATCAACGGCAAGTCGAGTGACTATACGGCGGACAATGTCACCATCCATGCCGGCGATACCGTCACGTGGTTCTACGGTGGCTGGGGCGACCAGTTGCCGTCCGATTCTGTCCATGCTTCTGTTCAGGTTCTCGGTAAGGACAAGGACGGCAAGCAGCAGGTTTGGGCTTCGACGGGTCAGACGAGTCTCAAGGCAGGCTCCACTGCCAAGGATCTCCTTGAGCAGGTCGGCCTTACTCTCGATGCTGGCGAATCGTCTTGGGGCTGGTTCCTCAACGGCATTTATTCGCCCTTCGATGGTAAGTCCTATTGTGGCTATGATGCTGCGACCAATAGCTATTGGCGCTTCTACGTAAATGGCAAGTTCGCCGACGTTGGCGCCGGTGCCTACAAGCTCCAGGAGGGTGACGCCGTCACCTTTATGTATGGTGCTGACGCCGATGCCCTCCCCGGTCAGGTGCTTGGATCCGCCGATGTTATCGGTCCCGATGTCAACGGGAACAATACGCGTTGGGGCACGGCAAGCAATGTTTCTCTGCCCGAAGGCTCCACGGCCCAGAACCTTATTGAGGCAGTTCTGAAGGCCAAGGGCGTTGCGTACAACGGCTCCCAGAGTGGTGAGTACTGGTTCCTGAATTCCATTACTTCGCCGTTCGATCACAAGCCGTATGGTTGGGATGCTGCGACCAATAAATATTGGCATCTGTATATCAACGGAGAGTCCTCCTTACTCTGCGCCAATCAGATTACGCTCAAGAGCGGCGATAAGGTCACGCTTGCCTACACCACCGATAATTCGCCCATGCCCGATCCCGACAAGATTGTCGTGGATCCGAGCGCGACGACTCCTGATTGGGATGCCGAGTGGGCCGGCTACGGCAACAGTGGCAACGGTTCGACCGTAACGGATGCCAAGACGCCTGCGCAGGCCGCCGGTCTTAAGTGGGCCTTCGATTGGAAGGCCGAGTCTGGTCAGCAGTATGCCAACTGCAGCGAGCTTGTCATTGCTAACGGCTTTGTGTACATCGCGACCGAGAACGAGCTCATTAAGATCGATTCGTCCACGGGCAAAAAGGTTGCCTCTGCGCCGCTTGCCTCCAAGGTGAGCTATACCTCTCGTCCGATCTATACCAATGGCCTTATCATCGTTCCTCTCAACGGCGGTGCGGTCCAGGCGATTACTGCAGACAAGCTGATCTGCAAGTGGCTGACGCCTGGTTTGACGGACTTGACGCAGAGCTCCTGCACCGTCGTTTCGGACGGCGAGTACGTCTATGTAGGCTCGGTCGATATTTCGTATGACGAGAATTACAACGCGACCTACGGCAACGGCTCCTTTGTGCGCATTAAGATTGCCACGGGCGAAGTTTCTTGGCAGAACATCGACCCTGCCGAGGGCTATTACTGGACTGGTGCGGCTTTGACGGATAAGTATGCCATCGTTCCTACGAGCGCAGGTACGCTTAAGTGCATTGATAAGGCAACGGGTGATGTCGTTTCGACCATGAAGCTCGGCGCCCTTGCGAACGCTGACTGCGTCGCCGATCCGTCCAATGGCTCGACCTTCTATCAGATGACGCACGACGGAAAGCTCCATGTGATTTCGCTTTCGGCGAAGGGCGTGCTGAGTGAACAGAAGACGGTTGATCTGGGCCTTACGAATAATCTGAGCGCCCCTGCGGTGTCTGGTGACAATCTGATTGTCGGCGGACAGACGGCTACTGGCTCTGCTCTGGTTCTCTATAACCTGAAGACGGGTAAGACCACGATGGTCGCTGCTGCCGACGGCAAGGCGCTGCCGGCTGGCCTCAACGGTATTGCTGCTACTCCGCTGGTGAGTGTTCAGGGCGGCAAGACCTATGTGTACTTCACCGTTAACAGCGCGGATAGCAAGGATTACGTCAACTACTCTGCTGGTGGTGGCGTGTATCGCTATACGCTCGGCGATGCAGAGGCGACGCAGATTTATGATGCGGCTGGCCATTACCAGTACTGTGACTCTCCGGTCATTGCCGATGCTTCTGGCAATCTCTACTACATTAATGATTCGGGCACGCTGTTTAAACTTGGAGCTGTCGAGTCTTGGACGGTTGCCTTTAACTCCAACGGCGGGTCTGCTT
>CABUZF010000145.1 GCA_902495985.1 uncultured Collinsella sp. | reverse complement strand
GACGAGATCGTGCCCAAGGTGATTCAGGGCGATGTCGACATTGCCCTGGTGCCCGCCAACGTGGCGAGCGTGCTTTACAACAAGACCGAGGGTGCGGTGCAGGTCATCGACATCAACACGCTGGGCGTGCTGAACGTGGTGACGGGCGACGCGAGTGTGGCCTCGTTTGGCGATTTGGCGGGCCATACCGTCTATATGACGGGCAAGGGCACCACGCCGGAGTACGTCATGAACTACCTGCTGGAGCGCGCGGGCCTGACCGGCCAGGTGGCGCTTGAGTTTAAGAGCGAGCCCACCGAGGTGCTGTCGGCGCTGCTTGCCGACCCGACTGCCGCGGGCGTGCTACCCGAGCCGTTCAAGACGGCGGCCATCGCCAAGAGCGAGGGCAAGCTGTCGGCTCCGGTAAGTCTGACCGATGTGTGGGATGAGCTGGCAGGTGACACGGGTTCGCGCCTGCTGACGGGCGTGACCGTGGTGCGCCGTGTCTTTGCCGAGGAGCATCCCGATGCCGTGGCGGAATTCCTGAGCTGCCATGCTGCGAGCGTTGAGGCCGTGAACGCGGCGCCGGCGGACTGGGCTCAGGCCGTGGTCGATGCGGGTATCGTGGATAACGCCGCGATTGCCGAAAAGGCGATTCCCGGGTGCATGCTCGTGTGCCAGACGGGGAAGGATATGAAGGCGGCACTCGGTGGGTACCTGCAGGTGCTGGCCGATGCGGACGCGAGCGCCGTGGGCGGCAAGCTCCCGGCCGATGATTTCTACTACATGGAGTAGCCCGTGTGTGCGTTTGCTCGACACATGACAAAGCGTATGAAGGCGGTGGCGGCAGCAGGTGCCGTTGCCGCCTTTTGGCTTGCCGTGTGGGCTTTCGCGGCGGCGCTGGTGGCACAGCCGCTGATTTTGCCGGGGCCGGGCGCTGTTGTGGTGGCGTTGCTGCGGCTGGTGTGCGATGCCAGCACATGGACGATTCTGGTGGGCTCGGGTTTGCGAATTTTGGGCGGGCTGGCACTTGCCGCGGTGTGCGGCGGCGTGCTGGCGGGAGTCTCGGTGCGGTCGCGGACGTTTGCCCGTCTGGTGGCGCCGGCGCTTTCGTTTGTAAAGGCGACGCCGGTTGCCTGCGTGGTGGTTCTGCTGCTCATTTGGCTGGGGTCGGCGCGCGTGAGCATTGCAGCGGTCTTTTTGATGGCACTGCCGGGCGTGTATTTTTCGCTGGTCGAGGGTTTGGCACAAGTGGATAAGCCGCTGGAGCAGATGTTTCGTCTGCATGGTGTGCGGGGTTGGCGACTGTTCTTCGCCCATACCTGGCGCGAAGTCCTGCCGTTTGTGCTTTCGTGCGCCCGCGCCGTGATCGGCATGAGCTGGAAGGCCGGCGTGGCGGCGGAGTTGATTGGCATGGCGGCTGGTACCGTGGGCGAGCGCATCTATCAGGCGAAGCTGCTCATTGAGACGGCTGACCTGCTGGCGTGGACCGTGTTGGTCGTGGCGGCATCGTGGGCATGCGAGCGCGTGCTGATGTGGCTGCTGCGGGCTTCGGGTTCCGCGGCATGGCGTGTTGCCGTGCGGACGCATGGACATGGACTGCGCGGGCGTGCGGGGGCCGCGAGCGATGACGCTTCGGCGGAGCTTGCGCTTGCCGTGGGCGATCGCGCGCCCTGGGCGCCGGCGCTGGACGGTCTGGTGCTTCGTGTGCCCACCGGCGGGCGTACCTGCGTGATGGGCGCCTCGGGGGTGGGCAAGTCGACGTTGCTCGCGCTAGCGGCGGGGGAGTGCGCACCGTGCTCGATGGTGTTTCAGGATGTGCGCCTGGTAGAGGACGCTTCTGCTCTGGATAACGTGCTGGTGTGCGCCGACGCGCGCGTGGACGCCTCGAGTGCCGCAGCCTTGTTGCGCCTGCTGGTGCCGGGGGTCGATGTACATGCTCGTGTGGCCGAGCTCTCGGGCGGGCAGCGCCGTCGCGTCGAGATCGCCCGCGCCCTGCTGTGCCCGGGCGGCGCCGTTATTCTGGACGAGCCCTTTACCGGTTTAGATGCCGCTGCGCGCGACGCATGCGCCGAGGTCGTGCTCGACTTGCTCGACGGTCGCATGCTGTTGCTTGCCACGCACGATGCCGTCGACGCTCGGGCCCTCGATATCTCGGACATCATCACGCTCTAAATACTAACTCAGCAACAAAATGATTCGTTTTCCTCCGTCCCCATGGGGTCGGGTGTGGTATTCTATCTGCGGGGTAATACTTAGGAATACCAAGTAATACCAACGCCGTAGAAACAAACTCCAGATGCGGGCCAATCGGGTTGCCTTCACAGCCCGTCGCCCAGCCGCGTGGCCCGCATCTATCCGCACTACCGTCGTTTCAAAAAGGAAGCGCCATGGCAGAACACATGACCCCCGTAGTCGCGAAGGTCTTGCCCGAGGAGAAGGCAGCCTTCGCGGCGGCAACTCAGCTCGTGGGTACCACGCCGTCCAACGCCATCCGCATGTTTATCGCCGCGTTCAATCGCTGCGGCACCTTCCCGTTCGACATCTCGCCCAACGGGGCTTTTGGCACTGCGCCCGATTCTCATCAATAAGTGATCCGTTTTCCTCCGTCCCCATGGGATTAGCTCTCTGCCGAGTTGTGGTAGAACTAGGGAACGGTTTTGAGGAGGTTGGCATGCTCAATGCGATGGCGTGGGCGCTTGCATGTTTTGGCGTTGTCGCTGCCGATATAGCCCTGAGCGTGGTTCTGTTTTCGGTTCTCGATGCCGTATCGGTGCTGACGGGCTATCCGATCGACAATCTCGATATCCAATGGTTCCAGGCTGCCGCTCAGACGGCGTCGTTTTTGATGGCGCTGCTGTGGTGGCGTTATCTGTGGCCCCGCTCCTTCATGGCGCGCCGGCAAGGTGAACGTCCGCTCGGCGGGGGAGCAAGTGCTGCATGGAAGCGCATCGCTTGCGTTGTCGTGATTGGCCTTGCCCTGCAGGTGGTCGTTGGCTACGTGACCGACGCCGTGCTGTCGCTGTTGCCCGACGCCGCGGCCGACTACAGCGAGCTTGTCGAGGAAACAGGTATGGGCGACACCAGCTATCTCGCCGTCCTGACTACGGTGCTCGGCGCCCCATTTTGTGAAGAGCTGCTGGTGCGCGGCATTATTTTTGAGTTTTCGCTCCGAGCGTTTAATCCGCAGTGCCGTCCACTTTGGAAGCGCCGGCGTCGTGCGAGCGCGCAGGACGGTGCCATAGTGCCCTGGGCGGCCCCAAGTACGTGGGGCATCGCCGCGGCGATTGTGCTGCAGGCGGCAATCTTCGGTTTTATGCACATGAACTGGGTGCAGGGCTGCTATGCGGGCGCTACCGGCCTCATTTTTGGTTGGGTACTCGTGACGACCGGAAAGCTTCGCTACACGATTCTGTTGCACTTTGCCTTTAACGCCGGGTCGTACTTCATGGGCCTGCTGTGGTTTGTGAACACGCCGCTCGACGTGGTGGTCACGGTTGCCATTGCCGGTTTCGTACTGGTAGAGGCGATGCGGTCGCTCAGGCAGGCGTGCCAGCTGGCTCGCTCCCGTCAGTAAATGTGATTCCCCTAAGGAAAACACGGCTAGGTGCGTCTGAGCGTGTTCCCCCTAGGGAAATCACGACTAGAGACAGCCTAAGTGTGTTCCCCCTAGGGAAAACACGCCTGGACCGATGAAGGGGCGCCGGCTGGCCAAGAGACGCCGGCTGGCCCTCGCCACGCTAGTTGCGGCGTCCGCCTCCGTTGGCGCCCTGACGCCCCTGAGCTGCGCGGTTGCGGCCTGCGGTGTTCTGCGCGCGCGACATGCCGCCGTGGCCCTTGCTGCCTTTGGGTCCCTTGCCGGCGGCACCACCGTGGGCCTTGCCGCCCTTCTTGCCGGTGCCATGCCCACCGCCAGCAGACGTCTCGCCCGGGCGTGGTGGCACGGGGCGAATCAGGCAATGCTTGGTATAGCCAATCAGATCGCGGCGGCCGGCCTTTTCCAGCGCCTCGCGCACCAGCTTGTAGTTCTCGGGCTTGCGATACTGGATGAGCGCGCGCTGCATGGCTTTCTCGTGCGGGTCGCGCGCCACATAGATCGGCTCCATGGTACGCGGATCCACGCCGGTGTAGTACATGCAGGTCGACATGGTGGACGGGGTGGGGTAGAAGTCCTGCACCTGCTCGGGCATGTAGCCCATGTCGCGCACGGCTTCGGCAAGGTCTACGGCTTCCTTCATCGTCGATCCGGGGTGGCTCGAGATTAGGTATGGCACCACGTATTGCTTAAGACCGTATTCGCGGTTCAAACGCTCAAATTTACGGCAGAATGCGTCGTAGACGGAGCGGCTCGGCTTGCCCATCACGGACAGCACCGCGTCGCTCACGTG
>CABUZF010000144.1 GCA_902495985.1 uncultured Collinsella sp. | reverse complement strand
GACGCGGCGGAGCGCCAGATCGCCTATAATTCCGATATAACCTATGGCACGAATAACGAGTTCGGCTTCGATTACCTGCGCGATAACATGGTCACCCGCCCCGAGCAGCGTGTGCAGCGCGGTCACAACTACGCCATCGTCGACGAGGTTGACTCCATCCTGATCGACGAGGCCAGAACGCCGCTCATCATCTCGGGCGCCGGCACCAAGTCCGCCAGCACCTACAAGGACTTCGCGCGCGCCGTGCGCGGCCTGGAGCGCGGTGAGGACGTGTCGCACGACATGCTCACCGCCACCGAGGACGTGGAGCCCACGGGCGACTATGTCATGGACGAGGCCAAGCACACCATCGCCGCCACCGAGCGCGGTCTTAAGAAGATCGAGCGCCGCCTGGGTATCGATGACATCTATGCCGATCTCTCCGGCCAGCTGGTCAACCACCTGCAGCAGGCGCTGAAGGCCCAGTACATGTTCCACCGTGATAAGCAGTACGTGGTCACCAACGGCGAGGTCAAGATCGTCGACGAGTTCACCGGCCGCATTATGGAAGGCCGCCGTTACTCCGAGGGCCTGCACCAGGCCATCGAGGCCAAAGAGGGCGTGCTCGTGCGCGAGGAGAACCAGACGCTGGCCACCATCACCTTGCAGAACTACTTCCGTCTGTATGACAAGCTCTCCGGCATGACCGGTACGGCACTCACCGAGGACGCCGAGTTCCGCGAGATCTACAAACTGCCCGTCGAGGTCATTCCCCCCAACAGGCCCGTGCAGCGTGTTGACCACGAGGATCTGGTGTACCGCACCATCCAGGCCAAGTACAACGCCGTTGCCGACGACGTCGAGCGACGTCACGCCAAGGGCCAGCCGGTCCTGGTGGGCACCGTCTCCATCGAAAGCTCCGAGAAGCTGTCCGCCGCCCTCACTAAGCGCGGTATCGCGCATGAGGTCCTTAACGCCAAGCACCACGAGCGCGAGGCCCATATCGTTGCCCAGGCCGGCCGCTACGGCGCCGTGACCATCGCCACCAACATGGCCGGTCGTGGTACCGACATCTTGCTGGGCGGCAACCCCGACGAGCTGGTGCGCGAGCGCCTTGAGTACGAGGGCCTGACCATGGAGGACGTGACGCCCGAGCAGCTCGAGCAGTTTAACGCCGAGGCCAAGGAGACCTGCAAGGCCGAGCGCGAGCGCGTGCTTGCCGCCGGCGGCCTGACCGTTATCGGAACCGAGCGCCACGAGTCCCGTCGTATCGACAACCAGCTGCGCGGCCGCTCCGGTCGTCAGGGCGATCCGGGCGAGACCCAGTTCTACCTGTCGCTCGAGGACGATCTGATGCGCCTGTTTGGCGGCGACAAGATGGACCGTGTCTCCAAGATGATGGTCACGGCCGATATGGGCGACGACATGCCCATTCAGCACAAGATCATCTCCAAGGCCGTCGAGAGCGCCCAGCACAAGGTCGAGAGCATCAACTTCTCCATGCGTAAGAGCGTCCTTGAGTACGACGACGTCATGAACAAGCAGCGCCAGGTCATCTACGCCGAGCGCAACAAGATTCTGGACGGCAAGGACCTGACCGACCACATCACCGAGGTCATGCACGATACCGTGTACCGCTGCGTGCAGGAGTTCTGCACCAAGGACAGCCACGAGGGCGAGCGCGACCTGGAGGGCCTGCGCAAGTGGGTTGTGGAGCTCACCGGCCACATCGATACGCCGAAGTTCCCCGACGAGGACTTTGAAGCCCTGGCTGCCGATGTCTTGGCCTATGTTGAGAAGTGCTACAACATGAAGGCCGAGCGTCTGGGCGAGGACCTGATGCGCGAGCTCAATACCCAGGTCATGCTGCGCGTCATCGATACCCGCTGGATGAACTACCTGCAGGAGATGGACTACCTCAAGACCGGCATCGGCCTGCGCGGCTTTGGCCAGCGCGACCCGCTGGTTGAGTACAAGACCGAGGCCTACGGCGCGTTCCAGATACTCGTCGATACCATGTATGAGGATTACCTGCGCACGGTTCTGCGCATCGAGATCAAGGCTGCCCCGCGTGCCATGGAGCACAAGGAGGAGCCCGCGCTCGAGGGTGCGCGCTTCTCCGGTCCTGCCGAGGTCGATGGCGACAACGGCGACTCGGTACTGCGCAAGCAGGCACAGGTGCAGGCCCGCACGGCTGTCCAGGGTGGTCCGGCTGCCGTTAACAACGGTGGCAAGGTGACCACCTATCGCAAGTCCGAGAGCGACGATCCGTACGTCAACGTGGGCCGCAACGACCCGTGCCCCTGCGGTAGCGGCAAAAAGTTTAAGTACTGCCACGGCAGGAATCGTTAATGGCTGAGGCTTTAGAGGTAACGCCCGCCGAGCTGGACGCGTTTGCGGACCGGCTCGGCGAGGTCGAGTCGTATCTCCACCTGGACGAGAAGCGTACCCGCGTGTCCGAGCTCGAGGCCAAAAGTGTTGCTCCTGGCTTTTGGGATGACGCCGACGCCGCCCGTGCCACCATGGAGGAGATCGCTCGCGCCAAGGAAGATATCGCTGCCGTGGATACCGCGCGCGGCGAGCTATCTGACGCCCGCGCGGCGCTGGAGCTTGCCGAGGAGATGGGGGATGACCCCGACGCCGCCGCATTGCGCGAGGAGGCTGCCGCTACTGCAGAACGCCTGGCCCGTGCCATCGATGAGCTTGAGCTTTCGAGCTGGTTTACCGGTGAGTTCGATCACGGCGATGCCATTGTGACCATCAAGCCCGGACAGGGTGGTCTGGAGGCCCAGGACTGGACCTTCATGCTCTTTAAGATGTACATGAAGTATTGCCAGCGTCGCGGCTGGAAGGTCACCATCAACGACTGTCCCGCGGCCGAGGTCATCGGCATCGACCGCGCGACCTTTACCGTCGAGGGCAAGGACGCATTTGGCATGCTGCGCGCCGAGGCCGGTGTCCACCGCTTGGTTCGCATTAGCCCCACCGACGACAAGAAGCGCCGCCAGACCACGTTTGCCGGCGTCGAGGTCATCCCCGTGCTACCCGATGATATCGACATCGAGATCAGCCCCGATGACATCCGCGTGGACGTGTACCACGCGAGCGGCCCGGGCGGTCAGGGCGTCAACACCACCGACTCCGCCGTGCGCGTGACGCATTTCCCGAGCGGCATTGTGGTTACCTGCCAAAACGAGCGCAGCCAGATCCAGAACAAGGCCGCGTGCATGCAGATCCTCAAGGCTCGCCTGTACGAGATTGAGCTCGAGAAGCGCGCCGAGGCGCTCGATGAGATCCGCGGGCCCAAGACCACGATTGGTTTTGGCAACCAGATTCGCAGCTACGTGCTCTACCCGTACCAGATGGTCAAGGATCTGCGCACGGGCGTGGAGACCAGCAATGTCGAGGCCGTTCTTGACGATGGCGACCTGGACCCGTTTGTTATTGGCTACCATCGCTGGGCCACTGGCAACGCTGACACGGAGACCCCGTCTGCTTAAACCGCCCGGTTTATGTGGAAATGGATTAAAGCCCTCCGAGCAGTGTGGTTTTGTATCCAGAGCAAACCCATCGCAGGGGTGGTTTCTGTCCGGCGAATCGGTAGAATTCAATACAAGAAGAAGTTCAAAGCGCATCCGATGGGGTGCGCTTTTTTGAGGGAGGCAGCATGGCATATCGTCTGGACATCAAGCGCATTCTTTCGATGAACTTCTTTCACGATCTGCCCCAGATTATGTTGGGGTGCGCTCTGGCCGCTATTGCGACCGACCTGTTTTTGATTCCCAACGGCCTTGCTGCCGGTGGCGTTACGGGCCTTGCCACCATTATCCAGGCGGTCGGTGCATCGCGCGGCCTATCGCTTCCCGTTGGTATTCAGACGATCGTGATGAACGCCTTGCTGTTGCTGGTCGTTATGCGCGAGGGCGGCATGTTCTACGTGGTGCAGACCGCGACGGGCTTTGTGCTGCTGGGCTTCTTTACCGATCTGTTCGCCCCGTTTGTGGCGCCGCTGGCACATGCCGACCTGATGCTGCCCGCTATGTGGGGCGGTATCATCACGGGCATCGGCTACGGCATGGTGCTGCGCGCCGGTGCCAACACGGGCGGCTCTGACACCATCGGTCAGATTATCTCGCGCAACACATCGCTGCCGGTTGGCTCGACCGTCATGGCGATCGATGTTGCCGTGTGTGCGCTGTCGGCTCCGGTCTTTTCAATCGAAAACGCACTGTATGCAGGCCTTTCGATGGTCATTAGCGGCTACGTGATCGATGCCGTGGTCGATGGTGGCAACAAACGCCGTATGGTACTCATCATCTCGGACAAGTTCCCTGATATCGCTGCCGATATCATGTATGGTCTGGGTCGAGGTTGCACCAAGTTTAAGGCGACTGGCATG
>CABUZF010000143.1 GCA_902495985.1 uncultured Collinsella sp. | reverse complement strand
GTCAAGGAGCTCCGCAGCTTTGGCATCCAGCCCGATATCATCGTGCTGCGCTCCGACCACCATATCGATGACGCTATCCGCGGAAAGATCGCAAGCTTCTGCGACGTCGACACCGATTGCGTCTTTACCAACGAGGACTGCGCGAGCATTTACGATGTTCCGCAGCTGCTTGCCGAGCAGGACTTTGACCTGCGCATTTGCGAGCGCCTGGGTCTGGATCCGCGTGAGCGCGACATGAGCGAGTGGAACGAGTTCCTGCGCAAACAGAATCACGCCAACCATCACGCCGACAAGGTGAAGATCGCCGTCGTGGGCAAGTACACGCAGCTGCCCGATGCGTACCTGTCGGTTATCGAGGCCCTGCACCATGCGGGCGTCTTCTACGATCGCCATGTGGACGTCCAGCTGGTCGACGGCGAGAGTCTTGACGAGCAGAATGTCTCCGAGGTTCTGGGCGACGCCTCGGGCATCCTGGTCCCCGGCGGCTTTGGCAAGCGCGCCCTGGAGGGTAAGATCCTCGCGGCCGAGTTTGCCCGTGAGCACAAGATTCCGTATCTGGGCATTTGCCTGGGTATGCAGGTTGCCGTGTGCGAGTTTGCCCGCAACGTCGTCGGTCTTGCCGGCGCCAGCTCCTCCGAGTTTGACCCGGACGGTCCGTTTAGCGTAATCGACCTGATGAGCTCGCAGGAGGACGTGACCGAGAAGGGCGGCACCATGCGCCTGGGTGCCTATCCGTGCAAGCTCGCTGCCGATACACTCGCGCGTGAGTCGTATGGCGAGGAGCTTGTCTACGAGCGTCACCGTCACCGCTTTGAGTTCAACAACGCCTTCCGTGACCAGCTCGAGGACGCCGGTTTGGTTATCTCGGGTCTGTCGCCTGACGAGCGCTTGGTCGAGATGGTCGAGCTGCCGCGCGACGTGCATCCGTGGTATGTGGCAACCCAGGCTCATCCCGAGTTCAAGAGCCGCCCGACCAACCCGCAGCCGCTGTTCCGCGAGTTCGTGCGCGCCTCGATCGGCCAGCACGAGGGCGTCGACCGTCTGCAGGTGACGCCCATGAACCTCGCTACGGACTAAGGGTGCCGGCGAATAAGGAACATACCGAAGCTACTCCCTCGTCGCTCGCCGTGGCGGCGGGGGAGTATCTCGATTATCTCGCGGTCGAGCGGGGCTTGGCGCGCAACACGATTGTGGCCTATCGTCGTGACCTGACGACGTACTGCGCCTATCTGGAGCGGGCGGGTATTGTGTCTTTTGAAGAGGTGACCCGTCAGGTCGTGGAGGGCTTTGTCGCCGATCGCCGCGACGGAGGCTATTCCGACGCCTCGGTGGAGCGCGCGCTTGCTGCCGTGAAGGGCCTGCATGCCTTTTTGGTGCGCGATGGGGCCGTGGCCCAAAACCCGACGGCGGCGTTGCGCCTGCCTAAAAAGGCTGAGCGTTTGCCGGAGTATCTATCGGTGGAGGATGTCTCGGCGCTGCTCGATCAAGACTTCCCCGAGGGCGAGATGGGACTGCGCGACCATGCCATCTTGGAAGTGCTCTACGGATGCGGTTTGCGTGTGAGTGAGCTGGTTGGGCTCGATGTGGGCGATATCCATATCGACGATGGCTTTGTACTCGTTCGCGGTAAGGGCTCAAAGGAACGCCTGTCCCCGCTGGTGGGAAGCGCGGCGCGAGCTCTGACGCTCTATGTAACTGAGGGGCGTTCTCGCTTGGCGGCCCATGCCCGCGGAACCGAGACCTCGGCGGTCTTTTTAAATAAGAACGGACGTCGCCTGTCGCGCCAGGCCGTGCATGCGATATGCGAGCGGTATGGGCGTCAGGTGGGGCTGGTGGGACTCCATCCCCACACGCTGCGTCACTCCTTTGCCACCCATATGCTTGCGGGCGGCGCAGACCTCCGTGTGCTACAGGAGATCTTGGGACATGCCGATATATCGACCACGCAGGTCTACACGCATGTCGACCGAACGCAACTGACCGAGGTCTATCTGGCGGCGCATCCGCTAGCACATCGCTAGCACCTCGCTGACCTGCATATTTATAAATATTAAATGGGACGGGCCCCAGATTGCCGAGACGCACTTTTGCGCGCATGGACAATCTGGGGCCCGTCCCATTTTTCGCCAGACACCGACGCGGTGGTGGGCCGTGTGTACCGTGGGCGGGGGAGTTTGGGGGCGATGTGAACGGCGTGTAAAGGGACGTAAAAATCGCCTCAAGGTCAACTTGAAGGTTGAGGTTCGCGGGCGTGGTTCTACAGGTGGCATCCCGCTGTTGCTGTAAACACAACATATTGTGTTTTCGAACATATGCTTGGGGGTGTTTTGCAATATATGGTGGGTGGAGTAGTGGGGCGGGGTGGGGGAAGGGGTGGGGAAAGGTGTTGAAAAATGGGGCGGTTCCCCATATTATTAATGACGTCGACAGGCGGGGTGGTTCCCCGCGTACGTGCCATCTGAGTAACCGAGGGGAGGGCGCACATGGGAATGACTGGTGCATACGAGCGCAATCTCGATGCAAAAGGTCGTCTGTCCCTGCCTGCACCTCTTCGCGAGGAGCTTGGAGAGCACGTTCGCGTGTTCAAAGCCCTGGATGTCGATGCTCTGTACGTGTTCTCTGCCGAGGCCTTCGATAAGTGGGTCGAAGGACTCTTCGCGGGTCGCGAGGGCCACGAGGGTTTTAACCCGCGTGACATCAACGACCAGAAGCTCATGAGGGCGATCAACAAGCGTACCACGTCGATGGATGTGGACAGCGCCGGTCGTATCTGTCTTTCCGAGTCTCTCCGCAAGCAGGCGAACCTCGACCGCGAGGTCACGGTTGTGGGCAACTACGACCACCTTGAGGTTTGGGATCGCGCCGCGGCCGATGAGGACGATGACGATGAGGCCCTGCTGGACCTCTTCTTCTCGTAAGGGCAAGGCACGGGTAACGGATGGAGCGTGGGATCTTGACACAAGAATATCGGCATGAACCTGTCATGCTCGGCGAAGTGCTTGAGTCGCTGCGGCTAAAGAGCGGCTCCGTTGTCTGCGATTGCACCCTTGGCGGTGCCGGCCATTCGGTAAAGATGGCCGCGCAGGTGGGGGAGACGGGCCTTTTGCTCGGCGTCGATCAGGACGACATGGCCCTCGAGGCCGCTGGCGCCCGTCTGGACCGCGAGGTTCCCGGCGTTCCGCACCAGCTGCTGAAGGGCAACTTCGGCGACTTGGACGAGCTGCTTTGCTCGGCCGAGGTGCCCGGGGTCGATGGCTTCCTGTTCGATTTGGGCGTTTCGTCACCGCAACTCGATATCCCTGGTAGGGGCTTTTCGTATAACGAGGACGCCCCATTGGACATGCGGATGGATCCGGGTAATAACACCTTAAACGCAGCTGAGGTCATCAACACCTATAACGAACACGACCTCGCCCGGATTCTACGCGTCTACGGAGAAGAGAAGTTCGCCTCGCAGATTGCGCGCGAGATCGTGCGCCGCCGCGAGCAAGAACCGATCGAAACCACCGGCCAATTTGTCGAGATCATCAAGGCGGGTATCCCGGCTGCCGCTCGTCGGCATGGCGGACACCCGGCCAAGAAAAGTTTCCAGGCCATTCGCATCGAGGTCAATCACGAGCTCGATGTGCTCGAACGAGGGCTTGATGCCGCCACCAGGTGGCTCAACCCGGGCGGACGTATCTGCGTCATCTCGTATCACTCGCTCGAGGACCGTATCGTAAAGAACCACTTTAAGGAGATGAGCCAGGGGTGCACGTGCCCGCCGGAGATTCCGGTGTGCGTGTGCGGCAACGTGCCGATACTCAAGGTCATCACCCGCAAACCCTTGGTTGCCCAGCCTGATGAGGTTGAGCGCAACCCTCGGGCGAGATCAGCCAAAATCCGCGTGGCGCAGCGTCTGTAGGCGCGACCGCGCGATATTGGACCTCCCGCTCGCACCATAAACGAAGCTTAAACACACTACCAACGTACTCGGGATGGGAGGCGGCATATCATGGGCTACAACACTTCAAGCGCAGCACTCGCCTATGATATGAACGCCATGCCCGCCTATCGTGAGACGCCGCAGGCTCCCGTTGCTCCCCGTGAGCAGCGCACGCCGCGCTTTGATGTCTACACGGGCGCGGGCCGTCAGGCAAACCAGGCGGTAAGCCCGGTTTTCATGAGCGTTCTTAAAACGGTTTGCATCATTGCGGCTATCTTCATGACGATCGGTGTAGCACGCGTGGCACTTGCCGGTGTTACGGCCCAGGTGCTCAACGGCAACGCAGAGCTTACCAACACGCTCGAGAAGGCGACCGACGAGAGTTCTGACCTTGAGGTCATGCATTCGGTCTATGGTGCCGACACGCGCATTCGCGATCTTGCGGGTGCGTATGGCATGGTGGAGCCCAGCGAGAGCGTTAC
>CABUZF010000142.1 GCA_902495985.1 uncultured Collinsella sp. | reverse complement strand
CGTGCGGCAAGGCACTCAAGTGCCAGTACCAGGGCAAAACCGCAGCTCACGTCACTCAAAAAATGCGCGCCGATCACGATGCGCCCAAAGGCGACGAACGCTGCAACAACAACCGCCGCCCAAAAGATCACGCGGCGACGCGAAGGTTTTTCCTTAAAGGCTGCCGCGGGAAGCCCGGCGAGCATAAGGCCGATCGCCGCATGCGCCGTGTGTCCGCTCGCAAACGACTTGAACCCGTCCTTGATCACGCCGGCGGCGATATAGGCCCACTTGTCGGGATTGCCGATCACCCACCACGGCTGAAAATTGAGCCCCGGCGTGACCTCGATCACGCGCATGCGCGGGCGCGACCATAACGGCTTAACAATGACGTTGAGGATGATGGCCTGAGCGACCCACACGGCCAGCACCATCAACGCCCAGCGCGTAAGCTCGTCGGGCTCGGTCGTGCGCGTGAGGCGGTAGGCGATGAAGTTGGCTGCGATGACCAACGCAAACGTCAGAACCAGCTGAAACGCAATGAGCTTGCCGCCGACGCGCAGCGATCCGATAATCTCGTAGCCGACCAGACCCACGTTGATCAAAACGCCCAGCGCAGCGAGCCACTTGCTCGCCTTGGAATCGGGGCGTGCCGAGCGTGCGAGTATAACGCCCGCGATGCTCGCCGTCAGCTCGAACGGCAGCTCACCGGCCGCCTCGACAAAGCGACCGTACATGCTGCCGATGTTGAACAGCGCACTCGAGATCTGATAATCTAAGAAGCTGCCCACGCCCAGACAAAGGCACAGGACAACCGCGATAATGGCGACATCTTTCTTATAGATGTATCCGAACATGCTTTCCTTTCGATGGGACTGGAATCAACCTGCGAGGTAGCGGGGCAAAGAACAACTGGTAGCCCCGCCACGCCCCTACTTGTTAGTCGTCGTCGCTAGCACCCAACTGCTGCAGCAACATGAGCGCGGCCGCCACCGGGCCGGTGCCGTCGTTGGCGTCGAGGCCGCGGCCCAGGCCGCTGCCCGCGCCGGCGCCCGCCTTGTAGGGCACCGAGAGCTTGCGGCTCTTGGGGAAGTTCACCGCGCCATAGCGATTCTTGAACTCAAAGGCTACCTTCTTGGGAACGTCAACCCCCAGGAAGGTAATGCGTCCACCGCTGAGCGTGACGCTCTCGAGTCCCAGGCGCTCGCCGCGAATGCGGATGCGCGCGCGATTGAACAGGTTGAGTCCCGCCAACGGCAGCTCACCATGCGCGGCCTCGGTCTCTTCCTGCACCTCGTCGATGTTCTCCAGGTCCTCGGCCGCCGCGAGCTTACGGTACACGAGCACGCGCTGATCCACCGCCGGCAGGTACTCCTCGGACAAGAAGTAGTCGGCCGGCAGGTTGATGCCCACGCTCGCCGCCTCCACGCCGGCGTCGTCATCGCCGCGCGCCTCGGCCACGGCCTGGCCCAGCATCTGCGTAAACAGGTCAAAGCCCACGCTCGACAGGTTGCCGTGCTGCTCGGCGCCCATAAGCGAGCCGGCGCCGCGAATCTCCAGGTCGCGCATGGCGATGCGCATGCCGCTGCCCAGGTCCTGGAACTCGGAAAGTGCGGTCAGGCGCGCCGTGGCCTCCTCGGTGAGCGGCAGCTCGCCCGGGAACATAAAGTACGCGTAGGCCTGCGTGGCAGAGCGGCCCACGCGGCCCTTGAGCTGGTAGAGCTGCGCCAGGCCCAGGCGCTGCGAATCCTCGATGATGAGCGTGTTGGCAGTCGCGTTGTCGATGCCGCTCTCCACAATGGTCGTGGCGATGAGCACGTCGATCTTTTTGGTCGCGAACTCGATCATCACGTCCTCAACCTCGCGCGGGCTCATCTTGCCGTGCGCCACGCCCACGCGCGCCTCGGGCGCGGCCTCGTGCACGCGCGCCACGGCATCGTCGATGGTCTTGACGCGGTTGGACACGTAGTACACCTGGCCGCCGCGACCCACCTCCAGGCGAATCGCCGCGCTCACCACATCGGGGTCGTACTCCCCCACGTGCACGATCACGGGGCGACGCCCGGTGGGCGGCGTCGTGATCAGGCTCATGTCGCGCACGCCGCTCGTGGCCATCTGCATGGTTCGCGGAATCGGCGTTGCCGAAAGCGTGAGCACGTCAATCTGCTCGCGCAGGTTCTTGAGCTGCTCCTTGTGCTGCACGCCAAAGCGCTGTTCCTCGTCGATAATCACCAGGCCCAGGTTCTTGGGGTTCACATCGGCCGAAAGCAGGCGGTGCGTGCCGATGAGCACGTCGATCGTGCCCTCGGCGAACGCCTTGAGCGCGCGCTTTTGCTGCGCCGGCGTGCGAAAGCGGCTAAGCACCTCGACCTCGAGGCCAAACGGGGCAAAACGCTCAAAGAACGTCTCGTAGTGCTGCTGGGCAAGAATGGTCGTGGGGCAGAGCACCATGACCTGGCGGCCGGAGTCCACGCACTTAAACGCCGCGCGCAGGGCAACCTCGGTCTTGCCAAAGCCCACGTCGCCGCACAGCAGGCGGTCCATGGGCTTGGGCGCCTCCATGTCGGCCTTGATGTCGGCGATGGCCTCCAGCTGGTCGCGCGTCTCGTCGTAAGGAAAGCTCTCCTCCATCTCGATCTGCTCGGGCGTGTCGGGCGGGCAGGCGATACCGGTAATCGACGAGCGGCGCGTATACAGATCGACCAGGTCAAACGCCAGCTTTTTGGCGTTTTTGCGCGCCTTGTTGGTGGCACGCGTCCAGTCGGCGGTATTGAGCCTAGTCAGGCGCGGCTTGTCGCCGTCGGGACCGACGTATCGCGTGATACGGTCGACCTGCTCGAGCGGCACGTAGAGCTTGTCGCCGTCGGCATATTCCAGCAAGAAGTAGTCGCGCTCCTTGCCGCCCACTTCTTGGCGCGCGATCTCGCTAAAGAGCGCGATGCCGTGAGTGGCGTGCACCACGTAGTCGCCCGGCTTAAACGGGAACGTGATCTGCGTAATGTCCACCTTGCGGCGGCTGCGCGCGCGGTTGGCGTCCATGCGGGCGTTGAGGTCGGCGATCGAGAACACGGCCAGGTTGGCATCGGGCACCACCACGCCCTGCGGCAGGGCGGCATCGACAAAGGTCACGCGTCCGCGCGAGATGGTGGGCACGGCGGCACCGGCGGCAGCTTGGACCGCGCCCGCCTCGAGCGAACGGGCGTTGAGTGCATCGGCGCGGCGCTCGCGAATGGAAGTATGGGCCTCCTGGCGTGCGGCACGGTCGGCGGAATCCGCCGCTGCCACGCGCACGCGGTCGCCGATAGCGCCGGCATTTTCAGGTGCGGCCGTCAGCGACTCCTCAAAGGTAATGCCCTCGTCGCCAAAGGTGAGCTCCATCGACTCGCGCGCACCGCGGTCGGGGATGGCGAACACGCAGGCATAGCGTTTGCCCACGACCTCCTGGATGCGCGTCATAAAACGGTTGTCCGAGCCTGCGATGGCAGGCTGCTCAATCTTGAGCTCGGCCGTCACCGCACCGCCGGCACGGATGAGGCTCACGTAGTTCAAACGCTGCTGGGCACCAAAGTCGAGCTGCTGGGCGCGCACGTACAAGCCGTCTAGACGGTCAATCCCCGCCTCGCCGGCACGCGCCTCGATATCCTCGTAGGCGCGCAGGCAATCGTCGAACAGCGAGCGCGGCTCGGACAGAACCACGAGCGCCTTGCCGCCCACGTGCGCCAACGGGCTCACGGTCTGGCCGTACATCACCGGCAAAAAGCGGTCGAGCTCGGGCGTGACGATGCGCGCATCCACCATCTCGAGCAGCGCCGCCAGCTTGCTGTCGTCCTGGCTGGCGCGATAGAGCGCCACATGCATGTTGTGGACCGCCTCGTCGGTAAGCGCCAGCTCACGGCACGGGAAGATCTCGATACTGTCCTCGTTGCCGATGGTCTGCCCCGTTGAGCTCACCATGCGGCGGATGCGATCGATCTCGTCGCCAAAGAACTCGATGCGCACGGGCGCCTTTTCCTGTGCGGGGAACACCTCGACGGTGTCTCCGTGCACGCGGAACAGACCGGGCGCGTCGGCGGCGCCGGCATTGGTGTAGCCCATGCCCACCAGGCGCTGCGGCACCTCGTCAAAAGGAATCTCCTCGCCCACCGCAAAAGTGGTGGACTCCCAATAGCGACTCTCGACCGGTGGCACGCAGCGCAGCAGCGCACGGGCCGAGGCAACCATGATGCAGTTGTCCCCACGCACGATGCGCCCCAGAGCCTCGCAGCGCTGCGCCACCACGGCGTCGTCGGGCGCCTGTTCGCGCCACGGATAGTCCTTGCGCTCGGGAAAACGGCACACATGCGCCAGACCCACGTAGGCGGCAAGGCTGCGCGCGGCGCGATCGGCCGCGTCCTCGCCGCTCACAATGTAGACCGTCGGGCGCGGACGGCGCGCGAACT
>CABUZF010000141.1 GCA_902495985.1 uncultured Collinsella sp. | reverse complement strand
CACCCGGGCATCTTTATGTTCGACGAGCCCATGAGCGCACTCGATGCGTATCTTAAGAGCGCGCTCGAGCAAAACATGCTCGACCTCTTTGATGTGTGTAACCGCACCGTGCTCTACGTGAGCCACGACATCGACGAAGCGTGCCGCCTGTGCCAGCGTATCTGCGTGATGCACGACGGGCATGTTGAGGAGATCGGCTCCGTCGAGGACGTGGTCCGCCGTCCGCAGACGCTGGCGGCACTGCGCCTGACGGGCTGCAAGAACACAAGCCGGGCGCGCAAGATCGGGTCTCAGGAAGTTGAAGCCCTGGACTGGGGCATGACCTTTAACGTGGGCCATGAGGTTCCCGATAACGTGACGTACCTCGGTATTCGTGCGAGCTACTTCCATGTTGACAATCGCGCGGAGCGCGGTCGCAACAGCTACGATTTGCACGTGGCCCGAGTGAGCGATTCGCGCTTTGAGCGCCTGGTGCTGTTGGATGCGCCGCGGGCCGATGCGCCCACCCGTCTTCAGTGGAAGGTCAACAAGGTGAGCATGCCTGTCGACGAGCTGCCGCAAGCAGGCGAGACGCTGCGCATGCATTTTGATGCCAGCAGGATCCATTTGGTTTGTCGATAGCGCTGGGTAATGCCGTCGGGGTATAAGCCTCGGCGGTTTTGTTTGCCGTTCGCTGAATGAGAGATGACAAACTCTTATTAATCAAGATAATAATTTATTAAACGACGGCACACGATGCTGTCGTACGAATGTCAACGGTGTTCGCATGGTCGATGACCGTTGATATAGTTGACATCAACTGGTTAAGGAGGGTGCGCACATGCCGCAGACGACATACATTCGCCGCGTTGCCGCGCGCGCCCTGTATATAGCTCGGAGTCGCATATGAGCAGGTATGTTCACGGCTCCGGGAGAGACGACGCACAACTAAATAATCGACCGCAAAGCGGGTTCCCCAAAATTCCGGGTTTGAGCACGGCTGGGTTTTCGCCACCCACCGTGCAGAAATACCGTAGCTATTCATTTTTGGTTCGAGAGGGGAACCGTCATGGCTGAAGAATTCGATTTCCATCCGATGTGGGAGAGCCTCGGCATGAATCTTGCCGACCACGACATGCTGCTGGGCGCCGTGGGCCAGATGTACGGCGATATGTTCCTGACGCAGAACAATCGCCCCAAGTCTACGTCCTACCTGGATTTTGTCGCCACCAACATCCACAGCGGCCGTATTAAGGAGATGCTCGACAAGAAGGAGGCTGGCGAGGCCACCAAGATCGTCGGTTCGTTCTGTGTGTACGTGCCCGAGGAGATCGTGCTTGCCTGCGATGGCATCCCCGTGGGCCTGTGCTCGGGTGCCGACTGGGCGACCGACAAGGTCGAGGAGCATCTGCCGCGCAACACCTGCCCGCTCATCAAGAGCTTTGCCGGCTTTAAGCTGGGCGAGGTTTGCCCCTACATTGAGTCGAGTGATCTGGTGGTGGGCGAGAACACCTGCGATGGTAAGAAGAAGGCCTACGAGTTCTTTGCCACGCAAAAGAACATGTACGTCATGGATATTCCCAACGTGCACGACGAGTCGACGCTCGTGACCTGGAAGGCCGAGGTTAAAAAGCTTGCCGCCAAGATTGAGGAAGAGTGCGGCGTCAAGATTACGCCCGAGCGTCTGAAGGCCGCCATCCACGCCGTCAACGAGAAGCGTCGCGCCCTGCAGCGCCTCGCTGCCACGCGCGCTGCCGACCCGGCGCCCATCAGCGGTCTCGATAGCCTACTGACCGTGCAGGCCGCCTTTATGGATGACACGTCGCGTCTGACCGGAGCCATCAACGAGATGGCGGCTGAGTGCGAGCAGCGTGTCGAGGCCGGCGAGGGCGTGGCGCCCAAGGGGACCAAGCGCATCCTGTACACCGGTACGCCCATGGCCGTGCCCAACTGGAAGCTGTTCAACCTCATCGAGAAGGCCGGTGGCGTCGTGGTGGGCGAGGAGTCCTGCACGGGCTCGCGCTACTACAAGGACCTGGTCGATGAGTCCGGTGAGACGGTTGACGAGATGCTCGACGCCATCGCCGAGCGCTACTTTAAGATCAACTGCGCCGTCTTTACGCCCAACGACCAGCGTATGAAGGACATTGTCCAGATGGCCAAGGACCTGCATGCCGACGGCATCGTCGACGTGGCCTTGCAGTTCTGCACGCTCTACGAGATGGAGTCGTTTGCCGTGGAGAAGGCCGCCGAAGAGGCCGGCATCCCGTTTATGCACATCACGACCGACTACGCCGGCGAGGATGCAGGCCAACTGCAAACCAGGATTGAGGCTTTCTTGGAAACCATTTAGGGCTATCCGGTCCAGCGGCTTCCCCAAGCACCCGATCTTGCCGTTCAAACCATCGCTTGCATACCAAAGTACGCGGCGCTCCTCTTTCACGGCAACCTCGGGCACCTGGGAAAGCCGTTTCCTTGGTTGGTTAAAAGGTTTGTTAAGGAGTTATATGTCGGAAAATATTGAGCAGCCGTTGCCGTCCACGTTTGAGGAGTTCAACGAGCAACGCAAGGCGGCGTTTATTCGCGTCAAGGATTATAAGCAGGCGGGTAATCGCCTGGTCGGTTTTCTGTGCAGCTACACGCCGCTCGAGATTATCGATGCCGCGGGGGCTGCGAGCGTGGCGCTGTGCGGCACGTCCGACGAGGTGATTCCCGAGGCCGAGAAGGTGCTGCCGGCAAACCTGTGCCCGCTCATCAAGTCTACGTATGGTTTTGCCTATTCGCAAAAGTGCCCGTTTACGTACTTTAGCGACATGATCATCGGTGAGACCACCTGCGACGGCAAGAAGAAGATGTACGAGCTACTCAACGAGCTCAAGCGCACGCACATTCTGCACCTGCCGCAGAGCCGCGATCGCGCCCACGAGCGCGAGGGCTGGTACGAGGAGTGCCGCCTGCTCAAGGAGGAGCTCGAGAACTTCTACGGCATCGCGATTACCGACGATGATCTGCGCGCTGCCGTCCGTCGTCGCAACCGCTTGCGTGCGGCCCAGCTCGAGATGTTTGCGCTGCAGGCCAACCAGCCGGCGGCCATGAGCGGCGTCGACCTGATGAGCACCATGTTTGCCGGTACGTTTAGCTTTGATATCGAGGCCTATACGCAGCAGCTGGAGCAAAAGGTCGCCAAGCTGCGTGAGTCCTACGAGGCTGGCGAGCGCCCGATTGCGGCGGATGCCAAGCGCATTCTGATCACCGGCTGCCCGGTGGGCGGCGTGATCAACAAGATCGGTCGCACCATCGAGTCCAACGGTGGTGTGGTCGTGTGCATGGACGACTGCTCGGGCGAGCGCACGGCGGCCATGATGATCGACCCGGAGGCTCCCGACATCTTGCGCGCCATCGCCGACCGCTACCTGGACATTAACTGCTCGGTCATGACGCCCAACGACGGTCGTATGGAAAACACGCTGGCCATGTGCGAGAAGTACCATGTCGATGGCGTGGTAGAGAGCGTGCTGCAGGCCTGCCACACCTTTAACGTTGAGAGCGCACGCATGCAGGAGGCCGTCGAGGGTGCGGGTATTCCGTATATGAAGATCGAGACCGACTACAGCAACGGTGACATGGGCCAGATCGAGACCCGCATCGCCGCCTTTATCGAGACCCTGTAAGGCGAACGCGGCAAGGGGGCAGCCCCTATGCCATATCGATTTGAAAGGAAATGAAATGGTTGAACCCAATGTTGCAATTGGCGTATCTGAGCTAAGTCCTCGTGCTGTACAACGCGCGGCCGAGGCTAACTTCAAAAAGGGTTATTACTGCTGCGAGTCGCTTGTCTACACCATGAAGCAAATGCTCGAGCTCGATGTGCCCGATTCGGTCGTGGCCATGGCGTCTGGTATGTCGGTGGGCGCAGGCAAGTCCGGCTGCGCGTGCGGCGCTTTCAATGGTGGCATTCTGGCGATTGGAATGTTGTTTGGACGTACGGAGCAGGACGGCCCGACCAATCCAAAATCCGTCAAGTCGATGCAGCTTACGCACGAGCTGCACGATTGGTTCCGCGAGAACAACGGTAAGCATGCCATCTGCTGCCGTATCCTGACAAAGGAATTTGACATGGGCCGCGGCGAGTATAAAGAGCAGTGCATTTACTACACAGGTCTGTGTGCATGGAAGGTCGCCCAGATGGTGTGTCGCGAGTGCGGCATTAAGAATCTGGACGAAGTCGACGAGCCGGCTCCGCGCCGTAAAGTTGTCGATATCGAAATCTAGCAGCAGGTGTCCGGCGAGATGCCGGAGCCTGGCATAAGAAGGCCGACGAGGTTAGGAAACCTATCTATATGGATATGATCAAGAAAATCCCTGTTCCGATTTGCGGCGTCGCGTTAGGTTGTGCGGCCCTGGGTAATCTTTTGCAGAGTTATTCCGAGGCGCTGCGCATGGTCTGCGGCGTGGTTTCGGCACT
>CABUZF010000140.1 GCA_902495985.1 uncultured Collinsella sp. | reverse complement strand
GGTGTGCTCTCGGGCCAGTTGAGCGAGCAGTCCTGGAACATGAAGTACCGCAAGCTGCGTTTCTTCTTTGGCAAGGGCATTGTCGAGGAGCTGCTCGCCCAGCTGCGCATCGAGAAGGTTCGCTTCCGTCCCGTCGAGGGCGAGGGCTACGCTTTCTTGCAGCCGGGTCGTGCGGCCGAGGTTCTGTCCGGCGGCACCGTACTGGGCTGGGTCGGCGAGATTCACCCCGAGGCGCGCGAGGCGATGGGCATCGATGAGGTCGTCGTTGCCTTTGAGCTCGATCTGGACAAGCTGATCAAGGGCGCCCGCAATCAGGAGAACTACCGCGAGTTCTCGCAGTACCCGGCTGTTGAGCACGACCTTGCTATCGTGGTCGACAATGCTGTGACCTGCGAGGATCTTGAGCGCCGCATTACCAGCGCCGGCGGCAAGCTGCTCGAGGGCGTGCGCCTGTTCGACGTCTACCGCGATCCCATCCGCATCGGAGCGGGCAAGAAGTCCATGGCCTTTGCGCTTACGTATCGCTCCGACGACCACACGCTCACCAGCGAAGAGGTCGAGAAGGCGCACCAGAAGATTGTCACCAAGGTGTGCAAGGGCGTAAACGGCGAGGTCCGCGGCTAGGGCTTGCGCCGGATATAGGCCAGCGGTGGCTGCCGCCGAGTCCTACGTGACCGCTATGCTCGGTATGAGGCACCGTTGAGCCTGCATATATGACACGCGCATTACATAACGGCGTGCTGCTTTGTCGGCAGCGCGCCGTTTTGCTATGATAGCCCGCGGCGTGTTACGAATCTGACAATGCGTAACACTGACAAGGTGATTTAAGCGGCGTTGCAATTCTGTGCGCCGATAACCGGGAGGCGTACATGCACATTCCAGATAATTATCTGTCCCCGCAGACCGATGCCGTCATGGCGGTGGCAATGGTGCCCGTTTGGGTCCATTGCATCAAAAAGGTGCGCGCCACGCTCGATCGCGAGCACATGGCTTTCCTGGGCATCTGCGCCGCATTTTCCTTCTTGCTCATGATGTTTAACGTTCCGCTGCCCGGCGGCACCACGGGTCACGCCGTCGGCGGCGCGCTCATCGCGCTGCTGCTGGGCCCGGAGGCCGCGGCCATCGCTGTCTCGGTCGCGCTGGCGCTACAGGCGCTGCTGTTTGGCGACGGCGGCATCCTGTCCTTTGGCGCCAACTGCTTTAACATGGCCTTCGTGCTGCCGTTTGCCGCTGCTGTCGTGTTCCGTGCGCTCAACAGCCGTTTGCACGACAAGAGCTGGGGCACCTCGGTTTCGGCTATCGTAAGCGGCTGGGTCGGCCTGTGCCTGGCGGCCCTGTGCGCGGCAATCGAGTTTGGTATTCAGCCGATGCTCTTCACCAACGCCTCGGGTGCTCCACTGTACTGCCCCTTCCCGCTGTCCGTGGCTATTCCGGCAATGTTGATCCCGCATATGTTGGTTGCCGGCGTGGTCGAGGGCGTGGCGACGGCCGCCATCTACGGTTTCATTAAGAAGACGGCGCCGAGCTTTATCGTCGGCCCCGAGGCTTCCGACGGCCTGCTGGAGTCCGAGGGCGCAACCGCCAAGAAGACCTCGCTGATCCCCACGCTCATCTTGGTTGCCGTGCTTGTCGTGGCTACGCCGCTCGGCTTGCTTGCCACCGGTGACGCCTGGGGTGAGTGGGACGCCGAGGGCGCCGCGACCGCCGTTCAGGAGGCTGGCGACAACAGCCTGCAGGCTTCGGTCGGCCTCGATACCCCGACCTTTGCCGATGCGCTGCCCACGGGCGATTACCTTCAGGCCTATTCCGAGGAGCAGGGCCTTGGCTTTGCCGGCCAGGCCGCGATGTATATTCTTTCGGGCGTGATTGGCGTTGCGGTGCTCAGCATCGCATTCCGCCTGGTCTCGCTGACGGTCAAGGAAAGCGGTGCTCATGGCAATAGTCGAGCTGCCTAGCTGGCTTGCGGCCGAGGAGCGATATGAGCCCGTGGGGGCTCGTCATCGCGTGATGCAACAGAACGTCCTGCACCTGGCGAGCCTGCTTGAGCGGGTTCGCCTGGGCGGCGGCGCACACGAGGGCGGGTCGATGATCGACCGCGCCCTTTCTTCCGTTTCGGCGCCGGTGCGTTTGGTGGGGATGCTCGTCTGCGTTCTGTGCGTGTGTCTGACGCAGAGCCCGCTGTACCTCATGTTGATGGCGGCGATCGCGTTGGTGCTGGTCGCGGTGCGCCCCGTACGCGGGCTGGGCGCTACCTTTATGCCGGCGTTGGCTGCTGCGGGGTTTGCCGTGGTTCTGGCACTGCCTGCCCTGCTGCTGGGCGCTTCTGCCACGGGTGCCATGCTCAAGATTGCACTCAAAACGTTCATTAACGTGTCGCTGGTACTGGGCGTTTCGTGGACCCTCACGTGGAGCCGCATGTCGGCGGCGCTCAAGATGCTGCGCCTGCCCGACGAGGTTATCTTTACGTTTGATATGGCGCTCAAGCACATCGAGGTGCTGGGCCGAACGGCGCACGATCTGTGCGAATCGGTCATGCTGCGCAGCGTCGGCCGTGCGCCTGAGGGGTTTTCGCGTACCGATTCGATCGCGGGTATCATGGGCATGACCTTTATTAAGGCGATGGAATGCAGCCGCGCGATGGACGAGGCCATGCTCTGCCGTGGGTTTGCCGGCGCGTATCCGACGCCCGCTCGCAGCTCTTTTGGCTGGCGCGATGCGGTTTATGCGGCCGTTGTGGTGCTGCTCGCCGTGTTGTACGCGGTGCTGTAGCGCGGGCGGTCGATCCGTCGATGTGAATAGGGAAGGGCGACGTTTTGGCAAACGATACGAATGACGCGATGGGCGCGAGCGGTGCTGCTGGCGCCGAGACAACGCCGCTCATCGAGTTTCGCGACGTGGTGTTTTCCTATGCGGGCCATACGGTGGTCGATGGCGTTTCGCTGCAGGTGGGCCGTGGGGAGCTCGTTGCCCTGCTGGGTCCCAACGGCTGCGGTAAGACGACGATCATGCGCCTTATCAACGGCCTTGAGCTCGCGGACGCGGGCACGTATCTGTTTGACGGGCATGCGGTCGATGCGGCATATCTCAAGGATTCTGCGACGGCCCAGCGGTTCCATCAGCGCGTGGGCTTTGTGTTCCAAAACGCCGATGCGCAGCTCTTTTGTGCCACGGTCGGCGAGGAAGTCGCGTTTGGCCCGGCTCAAATGGGGCTGCCGGCAGACGAGCTCGAGCGCCGCGTCCGCGATGCCATGGAGCTGTTCCAGGTTGCCGATCTGGTCGATGCCTCGCCTTATCAGCTTTCGGGCGGGCAAAAGAAGCGTGTTGCGCTGGCTGCCGTCGTGTCGATGAACCCCGATATCCTGGTGCTCGACGAGCCTACCAATGGACTTGACGAGGACTCTTGCGACATCGTGGTCAACTTCCTGCTGGCCTATGTTGCTGCCGGTAAGACGGTCTTGATGAGCACACATCATCAGGATTTGGTGCGACGACTGGGTGCCCGCGCCATCTATATCGATCGATATCACCACGTGGTCGCGGCACCCGTGGCATCGTATGGAACCGAAAGCGGCACTGCGGAATAGTTGCTGCGTAGTAGGGCTGCGGCCGCGCGAGTGGCTTGCCGTGAATGGTATAGTTATCCGGGTTTTACGGGGGTGGCTATGCCAAGTTGGAATATTCATATCGCTCAGACGGAACGACTGCTGGCGCGTGCTGGCACGCTTGCCGATAACGTGCGCGACCGCAATGCCTTTTTGTTTGGCTGCGTGGTTCCGGATATCTTCGTGGGCTATATGGTCCCTGGCATCGCCGATCCCATCCCGTACCGCATCACGCACTTTGCCAAGCCTGAGCCCATCCCTAAGCCGCGCGAGCATGAGTTTTGGGACACCTATGTGGCGCCGCTGCTCAAAGGGGCGTCTGTTGGTACGCCGGCTGCCGCGACCTCGATTGCCGAGGAGCGCGAGCGGCTCAATCGGGTGCATTATCCCCAACGCTACAAGGACGCCGAGCCGGTTGCCGGTCCCGGCGCTTGTGAGTTCTCGCTTGCGTCCGAAGATGTGGCACAGTCGCTGCTCGATCTGACGCTGGGCGTTTGGTCTCACCTTGTGGCCGATACCGTATGGAATACGCGCGTGAATCAGTATCTGGAGGCGCACGGCGGCAAGCCGTGCGAGGAATTCCGCATTAAAAAGCAAGGCGACTTTGACTGGTTTGGCAAGACGCTCGGCATTGTTTCTATCCCGCGTGCGACCGATCGCCTGTATACCGCGGCGGCCCAGTTTGGTCAGTATTCGATTCCGCAAGATTATGTGCTCAAGACCATTGGCGTCATGCACGAGATTGTACGCGAAAACCCTGGTGAGCCCGATCATCCGCCATACCGCCTGCTAACCGAGGAGTTCTTCGACGCAACGTTTACCGAGGTCGTCGAGCTAACCGAGACGGGTTTTGC
>CABUZF010000139.1 GCA_902495985.1 uncultured Collinsella sp. | reverse complement strand
CCGACGGCGTGGGCACCAAACTCGTGCTCGCCCAGATCATGGACCGTCACGAGACGGTGGGCCAGGATCTGGTCGCCATGTGCGTCAACGACATTTTGGCTTCGGGCGCCGAGCCGCTGTTCTTCCTGGACTACGTTGCCATCGGCCACATTGAGGCCGAGCACATGGCAAAGATCATTAAGGGCGTGGCCGACGGCTGCAAGCTCGCGGGCTGCGCGCTCGTGGGCGGCGAGATGGCTGAGCACCCCGGCGTTATGGCTCCCGCCGACTACGACCTCGCCGGCTTTACCGTGGGCGTTGTCGACCGTCCCAAGATGCTCGACCCCGCGAATGTCCGCCCCGGCGACGTGATCCTGGGCCTGCCTTCCACCGGCGTGCACTCCAACGGCTACTCGCTCGTGCGTAAGGTCATCGGCGTCGACGGTATTAAGCCGGGCACGCCCGAGGCCGCCGCTAAGGCCGAGGAGCTGAGCCGCCCGCTCGAGGAGCTTGGTGGTGCATCGCTGGCAGACGCTCTGCTGGCCCCCACGCGCATCTACGTCAAGCCGGTTCTTGAGCTGCTCCGCGGCGGCGCTCCGGTGCACGCCATCGCCCACATCACTGGCGGCGGTATTACCGAGAACCTCAACCGCGCGCTCGCCGACGACGTCGACGCCGTGGTCACCCGCAACGGTGCCGAGATGGGTTGGGACGTTCCGCCCGTCATCACCTATGTGTCGCGCCAGGCCGAGCTTGCGCCCAACGAGGCATGCAAGACCTTCAACATGGGCGTTGGCCTGTGCCTGATCGTCGCCCCCGAGGACGAGGCTGCGGTTACCGAGGCCCTGGTCGCGCTGGGCGAGAAGCCGTTCCGCGTGGGCGAGTGCGTCGAGGGTTCCGGTAAGGTCGTGTACTCCGATGAGCGCTAACGAGCAGATGGCTGCCGCCGAGGGCCTGGGCTTTGTGCCCTACACCCGTCCGACCGGCACCGATACGGCCGAGCCGCTCAAGATCGGTGTGCTCATCAGCGGTTCGGGTACCAACCTGCAGGCGCTGATCGATCTGATCGCCGCCGGCAAGCTCAACGCTTCGATTGAGCTTGTGGTGTCGAGCCGTCCTTCGGCTAAGGGTTTGCAGCGCGCTGAGCGCGCGGGCATCCAGACGCTCACACTGTCCAAGGATGTCTGTGCCGACCCTATTGCCGCCGACGAGATCATCGCGCACGAGCTTCTCGAGCGCGGCTGCGAGTATGTGGTCATGGCCGGCTACATGCGCATGGTGCACACGCCTTTGCTGGCGGCGTTTCCCAACCGCGTGGTCAATTTGCATCCGGCGCTGCTGCCGAGCTTTACCGGTGCGCATGCGATTGACGATGCCTTTGCGCGCGGCGTCAAGGTAACTGGCGTGACCGTGCATTTTGCCAACGAGATTTACGACAACGGTCCCATCATCGCCCAGCGTGCGCTGGCTGTTGAGGAGGGCTGGGACGTCGACACGCTCGAGGAGCACATCCACGCGATCGAGCATGTGCTGTATCCCGAGGTCGTGCAGATGCTCGCCGACGGCCGCGTTCACGTGCTGGAGAGCGGCAAGGTCGCAATTGACGCGCCTCGCGGCTAGCGGCGCACAGTACAATTTAGCCGAGTAGTCAGGGTGGTCATTGGCGCCAAGGCGCGCGTGGCCACCTTTTGTTTTGGGTAGTCATCGGGAACGGTCTTTAACGACTGGTCATTCAAGAACGTCGCAGGTGACTAGATGAGAGAGGTGAGCGCATGGCGGATAACGAAGCGCTGTTTACGCCTGAGCTGGTGTTTTTTGATTGGGAGTGTGCAACGCCGGATGAGGTGTTTGCGCGGCTCGAGGGCGAGCTTGCACCATGTGGCTACATTGCGTCCGGTTGGCTCGACGCCGTTCGCACGCGCGAGGATGCCTATCCCACGGGCCTTGCCATGCCGGCGGCAAACATTGCCATTCCGCATACCGACCCGGGTTTTGTGGCCAAGCCCTATATCGCGGTGGTGAAGCCCGCCACGCCCGTGACATTTAACGCTATGGCTGGCATGGGCGCTCCGGTGTCGGCGCAGATCGTCATCAATCTGGGCATCGCCGAGCCGGGCGGCCAGGTCGAGGCCCTTCAGGCGCTCATGAACATCTTTATGGACGCCGATTCCGCAGCCGACGTGCTCGGCCAGACCACGCCCCAGGGCATGGTCGACGCCATCCGCCGCCACTTCTAGGGTGGGGCTGAGTCGGCACTTGGGGGACGTTCCTTTTCTGTCGGCACTTGGGGGACTGTCCCTAACTGCCGGCACATAAAGAACGTCCCCAAGTGCCAAGTGCCGCATCTGTCCCCTTTGCACCAAAATGGTGCAGATTAACCTGTCCCCAATGCACCAAGCGTGCCGCGGGGGCTGCGTTGTGACACAATGGCGTTTGTTCGATTCGTTATGCGAAAGGCCAACTATGGCAAATAAGAAAAAGAACTCCGAGGCCGCGCCGACGCCCGAGCAGCAGGCCCGCGCTGCCTCCAGCTCTCGCAAGAAGCAGCGCAAGACGTACGTGTCTAAGACCGTCAAGATCGTCCTGGTGGTCATCGGCGTGCTGGCGATGCTGCTTTCCGTCTCGGCGATGGCGTGCTCCGGCCTTATGTCGCAGGCCGAGGACACCTCGGGCTACAAGCTGACCGGCGGTGTTGCTGCAACTATCAACGGCACCAACCTCACCGAGGACACCGTGACCAAGCAGATCATGAGCATGCGCACGTCCAACGGCTACACCAAGGATAAGGATTGGGCGCAGTATCTGGTTGACAACGACCTCACGCCCAAGAAGTACCGCAAGCAACTCATCGACTCCTACACGCAGCAGATTCTGCTTCAACAGGCACAGAAGGAGAACGGCGTGACGGTGTCGGACGAGGAGGTCGAGAAGGCTTGGAAGGACGCGTGCAAGAGCGCGGGCGGTGCCAAGGCCTTTAAGAAGACCCTCAAGACCTACGGCTATACCGAGGATACCTACAAGGATTCGCTCAAGGAGAGTCTGGCGCAGCAGAAACTCAAGGATGCCGTCGCGCCCACGAGCAAGCCCAAGGACAGCGAGATTGTCGATTACATCAACGAAAACCTGTCCAGCTACAACGACGCCCGCCGCTCGTCGAACATTCTGATCAAGGTTGATTCCGACGCTTCCGACGAGGACAAGGCTGCCGCCAAGGCCAAGGCGCAGGAGTGCCTGGACAAGATCAACTCCGGTGAGCTGAGCTTTGAGGACGCCGTGGAGCAGTATTCCGACGACACCGGCTCCAAGGAGAAGAAGGGCGATGTGGGTTGGGATAAGCTCACTACCTTCGTCGACAGCTACCAGACGGCGCTCGAGGGGCTCAACAAAGGCGATGTGAGCGACGTGGTCGAGTCGACGTACGGCTACCACGTCATCAAGTGCACCGACTACTTCCATGTCGATAATCAGGTCGATGACATCAACCAGGTGCCCAAGGCCATCAAGAAGTATGTCTCCAACGTGGTGAAGACGCAGGCGGCCAGCACCGCGTACAGCGAGTGGCTGGAGCAGTACAAGAAGGACGCCGACATTACCGTCAACCCCATGCCCAAGGACGTACCCTATAACGTGAGCCTGAAGGGTGTCACCAAGAGCTCGACCGACGATTCGTCGACGACTGAGTAATCATGGGGCGGTGCTCGCGCGAGTGCCGCCCACGCAATTAGAGAGGATTTGCAGATGACCAACGAAGAGCTGCAGAAGGAAATGATCGCCGCCATGAAGGCCAAGGACAAGGTCCGCCTGTCCATCATTCGCCAGGTTAAGGCCGAGGTGAAGAATATCGAGGTCAACGAGCGCCGCGATGTGACCGAGGAAGACGTCAACAGCATGATCAAGCGTCTGATTAAGCAGACGAGCGAGACGCTGGAGATGTCCATCAAGGCCGGCACCGACCAAGAGCGTACCGACAACCTGACCGAGCAGGTCAAGATTCTGGAGAGCCTGCTGCCCGCGCAGGTTTCGGGCGAGGAGCTCGAGGCCCTGATCGAGCAGGTTATCGCCGAGCTGGGCGCCACGTCCAAGAAGCAGATGGGCCAGGTTATGGGTGCACTCGGCAAGGCCACCGGTGGCAACTTCGATAAGCCTGCGGCTGCCAAGATTGTTGGCGCAAAGCTTGCGTAAGGGCCGAGCGGTACATAGTTGATGTTGAGGGGGCGTGGCCGTCATGGTCGCGCCCCTTTTTGCTGGGCTAGGCGCTCATTGGGGACGGGCTTAAATGAGTGCCCAATGAGCAGGTACTCATTTAAGTCTGTCCCCAATGAGTGGGTGGAAGGTTGCGGGTTCTTTACGGGAATGTAGCGTGGGCTGCGGAAACGTGGTTCTTTCCGTACAATAGTTCAACTCGTGTAAACGCAGGGAAGGGACATTCATGGCAGACATGATCGAGATCAAGCATCTCAACAAGTACTTTGGCGACCT
>CABUZF010000138.1 GCA_902495985.1 uncultured Collinsella sp. | reverse complement strand
TGCAGTTGATGCAGACGGCGCGCCTTTTTGGTTGAGCTATGTTGAGGCTTGAAGCCAAAGCTTGTGGCTCCCTAGGAGCGGGCGGCTCCGTCGACGGGGAGGATGGCGCCCGTGACATAGGAGGACATGTCGCTCGCTAGGAAAACATATATGCCGTATAACGAAGAGCGAACTAGTTCGCCATGACGCCTTCGGTCCAAGCCTCAACGTCCTCGATGCGCAGGACGTTGGCGACCTCGGCCACGCAGTCGACGCTGGCAAGCTCGGCGGCGGCAGCCTGGGCGTCCTTCTCGAGCGCGCGGTGCGTCAGGAAGATGACCGAGCAGGCATCGCTGACGCCCGACTTGCCGTCTTCGACCTGGTTGATGAGCGAGATCGAGATGTTGTGCTTGGCAAAGATGTCGACCGTCTCGGACAGGGCGCCCACGCGGTCGGCGACCTTCAGGCGCACATAGTACTTGGTCTGGAGCTCGTCCATGGGTTTAAAGGCGAGGTTGTGACCATAGGGCTCAATCTCGGGCAGCGGAGCCACGCCGCGGCTGATCTGCTCCGAGAGCGACAGGATATCGCCCACGACGGCGCTCGCGGTGGGGAAGGAGCCTGCGCCGGCACCGTAGAACATGGTCTCGCCCACGGCGTCGCCTACCACGTAGACAGCGTTCATGGCGCCGTTGACCTTGGCAAGCATGTGGTCGGCGGGGATCAGCGTGGGATGCACGCGGACGTCGACGCCGGCGTCGGTATTGCGGGCGATGCCGAGCAGTTTAATGGTGTAGCCGAGCTCGCGGGCCTGGGCGATGTCCTCGGCGCCGATGGTACGGATACCCTGCTGGTAAACATCGTCGGTGGTAACGCGGGTGCCAAAACCGATGGAGGCGAGGATTGCCGTCTTGCTGGCGGCATCGAAGCCGTCGACGTCGGCGGACGGGTCGGCCTCGGCATAGCCCTTGGCCTGCGCGTCGGCAAGCACGTCGGCGTAATCGGCGCCCTCGGCGTCCATGCGCGACAGGATATAGTTGGTGGTACCGTTGAGAATGCCGGCGATGGTCAGGATCTTGTTGCCCACCAGGTCGTGCTCGAGCGTGCTGACAATGGGGATGCCACCGCCGCAGCTGGCCTCGCACTTAATCTGCACGCCGCACGCGCGCGCCTTCTCGGCGAGCGTCTCGACATGACGGCCCAGCAGGGCCTTGTTGGCAGAGACGACGTGCTTGCCGTGCTCAAAGGCAGTGGTGAAGATCTCGGTTGCGGGATGCTCGCCGCCGATCAGCTCGACGACGATATCGACGGCGGGGTCGGTGACGACGTCATGCCAGTCACTCGTAAAGGCCTCGCGCTCAATACCGGCTGCCTCGGCTTGCTCCCAAGCAAGCGCGCAGGCGCGGGTCAGCTTAAGGTCGATGCCGTAGGCTGCCAGGTACTCATCGTGGTGGCTCTTGATCAGGCGGGCCACGCCGCCGCCGACGGTTCCCAGACCGATGAGGCCGACGTTCACGGTGCGCAGGGGTTCGCTCATAGATAGCTCCTTCGTGCATCTTATGGATGGATTAACCGCTTAAAGGTTGAGTGCATTCTAGCGTGAACCGAGGGCGCGTGCTCGCCAGGCAACAGGAGTCGCACAAAACGGCACCCCCGAAACGCTGCGGAAACATTGGAAACATGCTCACTACATACGACCTACAGCCTATGTGATTCAGGACGGCAAGTACATCGCCGCCTAGGTGCGCACAAAACGCGAGCGGTGGGGCCGTTTTAATCAGGGCAGGGACGCATGTAACAGAATGGAAACATTACTTTCACGCAATAAAGTGGCTAAACTGCATAAACCGACAGAAATACGCATGAATATGGATAAATGGACAAAACAAAAGAAAAGTTGAAATAATCGCCACTTTTCTCAACTAAAGCGTCTACTATTTTGCGAACGCCGAACACGGCGAAGGATGGCCTGTCGGGTAATCGAAACCCGACGAGATTTGAGAGGAGAGCCGCATGTCGAGCCTCACCGGTAAGTCATTGAACCCTGTTATGAATCGCAGGAGCGTTATCGCGAGCGCAGCAGGTCTGGGGGCGATGTCCATTCTAGCCGGTTGCTCCTCCAACGGCGGCGACAGCGGTTCCGCTTCGGGCGACGCTTCGTTTAAGATCGGCACCATCGGCCCGCTGACCGGCGCCAACGCGTCCTACGGCAAGTCCGTTACCCAGGGTGTCGAGCTTGGCTGCAAGGATTTCTCGACCAAGGAGCTGCCGCTTGCCAGCAAGGCCGAGGATGACCAGGCCGACGGCGAGAAGGCCGTCAACGCCTTCAACACCCTGCTCGACTGGGGCATGCAGGCCCTCGTCGGTCCGACCACCACGGGTGCGTCGGTTGCCGTTGCCGCAGAGTGCGGTAACGACCCCAAGACGTTCATGATCACCCCGTCCGCGTCCTCCGAGGACGTCACCGACGGCAAGGATTGCGTCTTCCAGGTTTGCTTTACCGACCCCAACCAGGGCGTCAACGCTGCCAAGTTCCTGGCCCAGAAGTATCCGAACGAGAAGTTCGTGCTGTTCTATAACTCCGGCGACGCCTATTCTTCGGGCATCGCAGATTCCTTTAAGGCTCAGGCCGCTGAGTCCAAGCTCGAGATTGTTGACGAGGAGACCTTTAAGGACGACTCCGCCACGAGCTTTACCAACCAGCTGACCAAGGCCAAGCAGGCCGGCGCCACCATGATCTTTGCGCCGATCTACTACACGCCGGCGTCCGTCCTGCTCAAGAACGCCAAGGACATGGGCTACGACGTCAAGATGATGGGCTGCGATGGCATGGACGGCATCCTGGGCGTTGAGGGTTTCGACACCTCTCTTGCCGAGGGTCTGCTGCTCATGACCCCGTTCTCCGCCGACGACGAGAAGAACGCCGACTTCGTCAACGCTTACAAGGATAAGTACGGCGATACCCCCGACCAGTTTGCCGCCGACGCCTACGACGGCGTGCACGCGGTGGCCGAGGCCGTCAAGGAGGCCGGTCTTGGTGTCGACGCCGACCCGACCGAGGTCGCCGAGAAGCTGTCCAAGGCTATGCTCAAGATTACCGTTGACGGTCTGACCGGCAAGCTCACCTGGAACGATAAGGGCCAGGTCCAGAAGGAGCCCACGGCTTACGTCATCACCGACGGCAAGTACGTACAGGCCTAATTGGCCGCCTTACATAGAGCGGTTTTTGATCCCAAGCAGGGGAGGTTTTGGCCTTCCCTGCTTGCTTGGTATCTAGGGACGATGTAACGTCCCTGTTTCATACATCAACTGGAAACCTATTCGAAAGGGGGATGTGGAACATGACGGTCTTTATCCAATACCTGGTCAACGGCCTGTCCATGGGCAGCGTCTATGCCATCATCGCGTTGGGCTACACCATGGTCTACGGTATCGCCAAGATGCTCAACTTCGCTCACGGCGATGTCATCATGGTCGGTGCCTATGTCTCGTTCTGCGCCACGTCGTATCTCGGCCTCCCGGGCTGGGCATCTGTAATTCTCTCTTGTGTGGTCTGTACCGTTCTCGGTGTTCTTATCGAGGGCCTGGCATACAAGCCGCTGCGCCAAGCAGGCCCGCTGGCCGTTCTGATCACGGCCATCGGCGTGTCTTACTTCCTGCAGAACGCCGCGCAGCTTCTGTGGGGCGCCACGCCCAAGAACTTCACTTCGCTCGTCACCTTCCAGGTGCCGGAGTTCTTGGCCAAGTTCAACGTAAGCGCCGTCTCGCTCGTCACCATCGTCGCCTGCCTGGTTATCATGGCCGGCCTGATGTTCTTTACAGGTAAGACCAAGATGGGCAAGGCCATGCGCGCCGTGTCCGAGGACAAGGCCGCCGCTCAGCTCATGGGCATCAACGTCAACCGCACCATCTCGATGACGTTTGCCATCGGCTCGGCGCTTGCCGCCATCGCCGGCGTGCTCCTGTGCTCCTACTCGCCGGTGCTGCAGCCCACGACGGGTGCCATGCCTGGCATCAAGGCCTTCGACGCCGCCGTCTTCGGCGGCATCGGCTCCATCCCCGGTGCCTTTGTCGGTGGCATTCTCATCGGCATCATCGAGGCGATGGCGCAGGCCTACATTTCCACGAGCCTTGCCAACTCCATCGTCTTTGGTGTTTTGATCATCGTCCTGCTCGTCAAGCCTGCCGGCCTCTTGGGCAAGTACGTCCCCGAGAAGGTGTAGGTGAGCGCTATGAAGTTTCTTAAAGATAAACAGACGCGTCACGACTTTGTTACGTACGCCATGTGCATCGTGGCCTTCGCCATCGTGTTCTTTATGCAGTCGAACCACATGATTCCGCGCATGATCGCCGGTCAGTTGGTTCCTATTACGGCCTACATCGTCATGGCCATTTCCCTCAACCTTGTCGTCGGCATCGCGGGCGACCTGTCGCTGGGCCACGCGGGCTTTATGAGCGTCGGTGCCTACACGGGCATCGTCACCG
>CABUZF010000137.1 GCA_902495985.1 uncultured Collinsella sp. | reverse complement strand
GCGGAACCTTTTCCTCAGTCGGTCAACTTTGGAAGCGCGGGCAACGCAGGTGCCACTGTCTTAAAGGGTCGGCTGCAACCGGCCCTTTTCTGCGGCAGCGGGGATTCGAATACCAACACGGTGTACGGCCCCACGGTACTTTGCTCTGTGACGAACGGACCCATGACGGCGCATTCTGTAATCATCATTTATGCGGTCCCTTAATCATTTGCGTTGACTGACATTGTCTTCGTTGAAGGCGTGTCCTAAAACAAACACCGTTCCATCAGCTCTTTGCCGCGCAGGGTATTGATCCACTCCTGCGGAATTGCCTCGATACCGTATGCCGTGCCGGCGAGGGCACCTGCGACGGCTGCGGTGGTGTCGGTGTCGTCGCCCAGGTTGACGGCGGCAAGCACGCAATCTTCGTAGCTGGTAGTGTTGACGAAGCACCAGGTAGCGGCTTTAAGCGTGTCGCGCACGAAACCGCCGGACCTGATTTCGTGCTCGGGCACGTCTTTCAGCTGGAGCACCCATGAGGGAAGCGCGCCGTTCATCACGCTCCTCATCAGCTTGACAAATATGATGCACGCGTCGGTCGACGTTCTGTGGGCGTGCGTAATCGCGGAGACCTCGCTGATCTCTTCGTCTGTCGCATCGGTGAACGCTAGGGGAGCGATGCGCATGAGCGATCCGTTGCCGTTGTCGCGCTCGCCGGAGCCTCCTTTGCCGGTACGCAAGGCGCGGGCGGTCGTGCCACCGTAATCGAAAACGCCGTCGATCGTATACTCGCCACGGGCAATCCAGCCGACGAACTTGTCGCGCATGTCCGCGGTGTCGATATGCCCGAGCTCCCTAATCGAGTCGCAGGTAGCAAGCGTCATAGATGTGTCATCGCTCCAGGTGCCGGCGGGCTGCCCATGCGTGCCGTAGCCGATCATGTCCGTGCATTCGAACGTGCCGCGGGGCCTGAACTCGTAGGGAACGCCCAGCGCGTCGCCGAGGGCAAGCCCGTAAATACAGTCGCGTAGCGTTGCCTTTGATGCCTCTGCCATGTATGACTCCTCCTGTGTCGAGCGATTAAGGATGCGTCGAATTTGTCTTCCTCCGCAATGGCGTATCTATTAACTGAACCATAAAGCCTCGCGCGGACACAAATCTAGATGCCTCCAACCGCCTTCGCGTGGGGGTCTCGGAATGACTAAAATGAGGAGTTAAAGGTAGTTTGCGCGAGTCCATGGGGAGCGATGCGTATGGACAACAACACTTTGCTGTTCCAGGACAAGGGTTCGGGCGGGTTTAAAGACGTCAAGATCTACCCTAACCGTATCGAGGTGCTCAAGAAGGGCACTTTCGGCGGCAAGCACACCGAGATTGTCTACCTTAAGGACATCACGGGGGTCAGCAGGATCAAGGGCCGCAATGTTTTTCTTCGCAACAGGCTGTTGACCGCCTGTGTCTTTAGCCTGAGCAGCCGCTCCCGGGCTCAGGAATTCGTCAACGTGCTCAATATGGTGATGTGACCGGGCGCTTTCGAACAAAAAACCGGGATGCAAGGAGTCGCACCTTGCATCCCGGCTGAGCTAAAACGGCGCTGCTGCATGCCGTTGGAGCTTTAGCGCTTGATCTCGATATCCTCGAGCTTGACGTCCATGGCCTCGGTCTTTGCCTCGGCGATGTCGTCGGCAAATTCCAGAGACTTCATCATGGTCTCGACGGCATCCTTGTGCTCCTCGACGTTGTCGATGCGCACGTAGACGCTGCCGCCGCCTGCTTCGGTGAAGTACTCAGTCGTCACGCCGCCCGAGTGTGTATAGGAAGCGTTGCGCCAAGTCTTGCCGTTGTACTTGACGGGGTCATTCTCGGTCCACTCAAAGCTGGCATTCCACTTTGCCTCGTAGTCGAACAGCTCGTCGGCGTTCTTGTCAGGATCGAAGACGGGGATGAAGCGATCGCTGGCGTGCTCGCTCTCGGTGAACTTAAACTGGGCCCTGTCGGCGGTGTCGCCTGCGACGTCGGTGATCTCGACGCCCTCGGGGACCTCGACCTTAAACCAAATGAAGTCGGTCCTCATATCCACGGCTGGCTTTTCCGCACCGCCACCGCTGCCGGTAGCTCCACCGCTTCCGCCGCAGCCCACCAGGGCAACTGCGGCAAAGAGGCTTATGCAGAGGGTGAGAATCGCAAAGGCCTTCTTTTTCATGGTCGTGTCCTCCTCGATCTGTAACCGCCCACGGATTACCTGCCTTTACTGTACGCGTGGACGGCTCGCTAGGGTGGGCCATGTGTCCCATTCTGGGGGCTGGAATTGCGCCGACAAGTGGCAATATGTGCGGTCGCAAAAGAGGGGAGGGCCGATGCTGTCGGCCCTCCCCGGGGTGAGGTGCCCGTTGATTTAATGGGGCGCGCGTGCGTGGGCGTTGCCCCAACAGGTTCCTTGTTTATAGATATGCCTCAGTTTTTGACGTCCGGAAGTCTCGAAAGGTGGGCCATGTGTCCCATGTTTGCGGTGGCATGGTCTATCGTTCGTCATAGAAATCCGCGATGGCCAGGTGCGCTGACGCTCATGTACTTATGGGCTAGACTTAGCACCATTATGTGATTGATGCGGTCGGTCGGCGGTTGCCACCCGACCGATGTATATGACTTGAAGGTGCGTGCGTATGAGCCAAGAGATGATGGATAAAACCTGTCGAGAGTTTGCCCAAGCGCTAGCTGCTCGCGAGCCGGTTCCCGGTGGCGGTAGTGCGAGCGCCTTTGTGGGCGCACTGGGCGCCTCGCTTTGCGGGATGGTCGCTCGTTATGGGGCAACTAATCCCGCGCTTGCCGATCGCGCAGACGATCTGACGCGCGCATTTGCCCAGGCAGACGAGTTGGTGCAGGAGCTTGTGGGCCTGGTTGCCGAGGATGTTCGTGCATACGGCCAGGTATCTGCGGCATACGGTATTCCTCGTGATGATCCGGCTCGACCTGCGGCGATTCAGGATGCGCTGCGCGTGGCTGCCATGCCTCCGTATCGGATCATGGACGCCTGCGGGCGCGCGCTGGCGCTGCTCGAGGTCATGGCGGACAAGGGCTCCCGACAGCTGCTGTCCGACGTGGCGTGCGGTGCCGTATTCTGCCGCGCCGCCATGCAGGGCGCGAGCCTGACGCTCTTTGCGAACACCACATCTATGAAGGATCGCGCTCGTGCTGAGGAGCTCGAGACGGCGTGTGATGAGTTGCTCGACACATGGTTGCCGCGCGCCGATGCGCTGGCGCGCCGCGCCTCCGACGCTGCAAGGAAAAGGGGATAGACATGGCTGAACTGCTGAAGGGTGCTCCCGTTGCTCGCGCTTTGACTGAGGAACTTGCTGCTCGCTGCGCAGCCCTGCGCGAGCGGGGCGTTGTTCCGACGTTGGCTATCGTGCGCGTGGGCGAGCGCGAGGACGACCTGTCCTATGAGCGTGGCGCTCTTAAACGCTGCGAAAAGGTTGGCATCGAGGCTCGTCGCGTTTTGCTTCCTGCCGACGTCTCGCAGGACGAGCTGCTGGCGGCTATCGAGGGCATTAATGCCGACTTGGCTGTTCATGGCTGTTTGATGTTCCGCCCGCTGCCCGCCGGCCTTGACGAGGATGCGTTTGCCGCGGCGCTCGATCCCGCCAAGGATGTTGACTCCATGACGCCGGCCTCGCTGCTTACCACGCTTTCGGGTCGTGGCGAGGGCTTTGCTCCCTGCACGGCCGAGGCCGTGTTGGCGTTGCTGGACCATTACAGTGTTGAGCTGGATGGGGCCAAGGTTGCGGTCGTCGGTCGGTCTCTGGTGATTGGTCGTCCCGTTGCCGCCATGCTTACGGCTCGCAATGCCACGGTGACGATGTGCCATACGCATACACGCGATCTTGCTGCCGAGTGCCGTTCTGCCGACATTGTGGTTGCCGCCGTTGGACGCGCGCGTACGATTGGCGTGGATGCCGTTCGCGAGGGCCAGACGATCATCGATGTTGGCATTAATTGGGACGAGGCCGCTGGCAAGCTGGTCGGGGACGTTGATTTTGATGCTGCAGAGCCGGTTGTTGACACCATCACGCCCGTGCCGGGCGGCGTGGGAGCTGTGACGACGGCGATCCTCGCCAAACACGTGATCGAAGCGGCCGAGCGCGCATTGAAATAGGCGTTTTGGGCTGTTTGAGGGGTTAGTTCTATACCCCGTGGACAAAAAATGCCAAATATGAGTACTGTTGCCAAGATAGTCACATATATTTTAGGTTAATTTGGCTCTCTTACGATATTTATTATCGATAGAGAGCCTATTTTATTGGACCTATGGGGAAGTACATCATCTAATTTTTGAACAAATGTAGACTTTCGACACCCATGCGTAGCAAAATTGCTGTTACTAAATTAGTGACAGTACTCATATTTGGCATTTTTTGACCACAGGGGTTGCCAGCGCCGTGGTTTCGCCCTTTTTGCGTCGAAGCGATACACTGTTGCCGTTTGATTTCT
>CABUZF010000136.1 GCA_902495985.1 uncultured Collinsella sp. | reverse complement strand
GGCCCCGCATTCTACAACTCGCTTCCCGACACACTTGTTCGCGGCACCATGCTCGCTTCGGTCGCCGGTGGCGGAACGGCGAACTCCGAATTCGAATTTTTGACCGGAGCGACAACGGCCTTTGTCGGATTAGGCAAAATCCCCTATCAGCTATATCAGATGAATGGTGTCAACAGCCTGGCAAAGGACCTTAAGGAGCTTGGGTATACCGCTACCGCTATGCACCCGCAAAACCCCGTCAACTACCATCGAGATAAAATCTATCAGCAGCTGGGCTTTGGAGACTTTCTTTCAATCGGCGATTTCGAAGGTGCGTCCTATTACCATGCCGGCGTATGCGACTACGTCACCTACGACAAGATACTCGATCTGCTTAGAACCGACGAAGCCCCGCAGTTCATCTTTGACGTCACGATGCAAAATCACGGCGGCTACGACTATGGCACCGTTCCCGCCGAAGAGCTGACAAACTATTGGGTCGAGGGAGCCAGCGAGGGCGCCAATAGCGCGCTCAACACCTATCTCACCTGCATCAATGCATCCGACCGGGACCTCGAGTACTTTATCAACGAGCTCCGCAATATCGGCAGACCGGTTGTCCTTGTCTTTTTTGGCGACCATCAGCCGAGCGCCGCAACGACTCTCAACGACGAGCTGTACCCTCAGGAAGATACGGCAAGCCACGCTTTCCGTATCTATCAGTCGACATATTTCGTCTGGGCTAACTATGAAATCGCCGGCAATACCGAGCTCAACGTCTACGACACCGTCGGGGCAAACGAGATTGCAGCCATTACCCTTAATAAGATCGGCGCCCCGCTCACCGACTATCAAAAGGCTCTGCTTGCAACAAGGTCAGATGTGCCCACCATCAATGTCGCCGGCTACCTTGGTGCCGACGGGCTGCGCTACGACTTGGAATCTGAAGACAGCCCATACGCCTCGACGATCGACAAGCTGCAGCGCATGCAATACCTCGAGTTCGCCAGCAAAGTTCAGTAAGCCCGCCCATTCGCTTGGACCCATCGTATTGCAAGCACGCTCGGCCCAAATGCATCGCAAATGACTCCCGCTCGCAAACGAGGGTACAATGACGCTCGTGTCACATCACGGGGCTCCGGCCCCAACATATACAAAGGAGTCATACATGGGTTGCGAGCACGCACAGGCCGCCGGCGGACAAACGTCGCCGTCGCAATTTGAGGAGAACACACTGTCCGAGGTCAAACGCGTCATCGCCGTGCTTTCCGGCAAGGGCGGTGTCGGCAAGTCGTTTGTCACCGGTGCCATCGCCACCGAGCTTGCCCGTCACGGCCACAAGGTCGGCGTCCTCGATGCCGACATCACCGGTCCCTCTATCCCCAAGATGTTCGGTATGAGCGGACGCCACGTCCATGCCCTTGGCAACCTTATGCTGCCCGAAATCTCCGAGCACGGCGTCAAGGTCATGAGCTCCAACCTGCTGCTCCAAAACGAGACCGACCCCGTCCTTTGGCGCGGTCCGGTCATCGCAGGCGCCATTAGGCAGTTCTGGAGCGAGACCTCGTGGGGCCCCATCGACTACCTGCTGGTCGACATGCCTCCGGGAACAGGCGACGTCGCGCTCACCGTCTTCCAGTCGCTGCCCGTCGACGGCATCGTCATCGTCACGAGCCCGCAGGATCTGGTCTCGATGATCGTCGCCAAGGCGGTCAACATGGCCGAGAAGATGAACGTCCCCATTCTGGGCATTGTCGAGAACATGAGCTATATTGAGTGCCCCGACTGCGGCAAGAAGATCGAGGTCTTTGGCAAGAGCAAGCTCCCCGAGGTCGCAGGGCGCTATAACCTCGACATCTTGGGCCAGCTTCCCATTAATCCGGCACTCGCCGAGGCCTGCGATAAGGGCGAGGTCGAGACCGCGCTGCCCGATGGCATGTTGCCCAAGGCAGTCTCTGCCGTCGAGGCCATTACCCCGCACGAGACCGACGAGGCCTAAGTGAACACGAGCGTCTTCTATGACGTCCTGGTAATCGGCGGCGGGGCCTCGGGTCTCGCCGCCGCCATTACGGCCGCACGCGCTGGCAAAAGCGTCTGCATCGTTGAGCGCGATGTCGCCTGCGGCCTTAAGCTCCTTGCGACCGGCAACGGCCGCTGCAACCTCTCCAACGAATCGATTGATCCACAGCGGTATAACCACCCCGCATTCGTTGAATCCGTTATGGGCCCCCGGCCCGAACAAGAGCTTATGGGTTTCTTCTCCTCGCTGGGCATCATGACAACCTCCGAGGAAGGCCGACTGTACCCGCGCTCCCTTCGCGCCGAATCGGTGCGCGACGCGCTTCTCAACGTTTGCGACCGCCTAGGTATCACCTTAATCTGCGGAGCCAACGTTGCCTCGGCGCACAAAGCTTCCGAAGGCTGGGCACTCCAAATAGACCGTCCAGCGCGGGCGCTCAAGGCAAAAAAGAACGACGACCGAAAATCGGAGCTCCGCTCGCTTCGGAAAGCGCTCGCCGATGTCCCTCGCAAGAACGAGGCCCTGCAGGCACATGCCGTAATTATCGCCACGGGTGGCAACCCCACCGGTATCGCCGATACGTTTAGCCTCCCCCTCACTTCGCTGCGCCCCATCCTCTGCCCCGTATCGGCAACGGTCGTTGGCGATCGGGCGGCACTCAAGACGTTGGATGGTCTGCGCGTCCGCGCCCGCTTGACGCTCACCCATAACCATAGTGAGCTCTGGCACGAAGACGGTGAAATACTGTTTCGAGCCTTCGGCATCTCGGGCGTCGCTGTCTTCAACCTCTCCCGTCGTATCCAGCGCGGCGATACGATCCTGCTCGACGTTTTCCCCGACCTCTCCAAAGACGAGCTGCTCGATATGCTCAACCGGCGCGTTGAGCTGCTCGGCGGCTTTTCGCCCCGCGATCCCCGTTGGCTCGACGGCATGCTCGCCCCGCGACTCTCCCGCGTCGTCTGCACGGCGTTCGAGCAGTGCCATCCAGGCTCCAACGATGTCATCCACCTGGTCTCGATCCTCAAGCACTTTAAGTTGCTCGTCGAGGGAACAGCCGAGGAGCGCTCGGCGCAGGTCACGCGTGGTGGCGTATCTGTCGAGAGCATCTCAACACCCAGTCTACGCGCGCGCAGCGCTGTCGACGCCCCGCTTTACGTCTGCGGCGAAGCGCTCGACATCGACGCCGATTGCGGAGGCTTTAACCTTGCGTGGGCCTGGCTCTCGGGCATTCGCGCTGCAAGCAGCCTGTAGCCGCTCAGTCTATAATCAAAAACGCATTCGGGCCGTCTGGGATACCGGACGGCCTCTTTCTTGCCTCTAAGGAGACCTCGATGATCGAAATCACCCAAGTCAACGCGTCGCTCGATGAAGCCGGCGATGAAAATGCCTGCCTCATTGTTGGCAAGCGAGTCGCCAAGCGCGTCCTACGTTGCAAGGACTCCGAGATCAAGTCCATCGAGCTCCACCGCAAGTCAATTGACGCTCGCAAAAAACGAGACGTCCATTTTATCCTGAGCTTTCGTGTTGAGCTGACTAGTCCCCACCTCGAGCGAGAAGCGGTCGACAGCGTTGCCGAGCGTGACCGCTCGCGCGTACGCGCGATAGAAGACGATGAGCCTTCATTCCCCTCCCCCATTTCCGACGCATCCAAAGAGCGCCCCGTCGTTGTCGGCGCCGGATGCGCCGGCCTTTTCGCTGCGCTCACGCTCGCCGAAGCAGGTCTTAAGCCCTTGCTTATCGAGCGCGGCGACCCGGCATTTCGCCGCTCGCAGGCGATCGACCTCTTTCTAAAGGAGCGCATCCTCGACCCCGAGAGCAATATTCAGTTTGGTCTGGGCGGCGCGGGGACCTTCTCGGACGGCAAGCTCAATACGGGAACAAAAAATCCCGCCCATCGCCTTATCCTCGAAACCTTCGTCGAGGCAGGTGCGCCCCGCGATATTCTGTGGGATGCCAAGCCGCACATTGGCTCCGACATCCTTCCCACGGTTGTCACCGCTATATCCCAGCGCATCGAGCAGCTCGGAGGTGTCGTCCGTTATCGAACGAAGCTCGTCGACATTCGCACCGACGCGTCTGGCGCCATCACCGGTATTGATGTCCAATCGTCCCAAGACGCCGCTTACGAGCCAATCGAGACAAAGCACCTCATCCTCGCCTGCGGGCATTCTGCTCGCGATATTTTTGAGCTCCTTAAGGACCACAACGTGGCCCTCGCACAAAAGACCTTTGCCATGGGCGTTCGCATCGAGCATCCGCAGCGCGACATCGACCGAGCCCAATATGGAGCCTTGGCGGGACATCCTGCCCTCGGAGCAGCCCCCTACAAGCTCGTCGCCCATCTTCCCAACGGCCGCAGCGTGTTCTCGTTTTGTATGTGCCCCGGCGGACAGGTTGTCGCGGCTTCTTCCGAGCAGGGCCATCTGTGCGTCAACGGTGCCAGCCTCAATGCTCGCAACGGGCGCAACGCAAATGCCGCCCT
>CABUZF010000135.1 GCA_902495985.1 uncultured Collinsella sp. | reverse complement strand
GCATGTCTCATGGTTTTGATGGGCGAGGGCAATATCGCAGAACTCGAGGCTTGCGGGGTGAGGCTGTCGATGGTCGACCAGTCCTACTTTGTACGCGACTACCCGATCTTTGGCTTGGACCCCGCCGAGCGGAGTTTTACGTGTCTGGGCACGGAGGATAACGGACGCTTGCGCTTGCGTAAGTTGGTGGCCGAGATTCGCCCCGAACTTGTTCCGAGGGCGGCCCGGATTTTGCTTAAGGCGGGCCGATGCGATGCGGCGATGGGCCTGGCGGATGCCTTTTTGGACCGTGAGGCGGTCCTTGAACTTGCTGGGCAGTATGGGGTCGATCTGGCTCTGACGGGGCACGGGGCCGATATCTGCCGAGCGGCGCTGGGCACGATCGATGCCGACGATCCGGCTCCAGAGCCAACGCCTGCCGAAGCGCTTGGCGTATATCTGGCAGCGGTCAGCGTGTCCAATACAAAGCTCGCTCGCTATATGGCATCGGTCGTCGAACGCGGGGGCGAACGGGCGGCCTGCGAAATAGACCCTGTTTCATGGAGGGTGGCCCAGACACTGACGGTTGTTTGCTATGGGGACAACGGGCTTGGGCTTCCTACGAACCTGGCCGTGCCAGAAATAGAGACGTCCCATACCGCACTCGATATGTTGTCTGCGCATATCGAGGTCAAACGCTGTCTGACCGAGCGGGGAAATGACGGCGGCGTTCTACAACAGCTCAAAACGAGCAAGGCCTACGACTGCGAGCTCGACATCGCGGGGATTGTTATACAGGCCGATAGCATGCTGGTGGAGCTCTTTGACGGGTCGTTTGCGGGAACCGACGAGCGCGACGACGAGATGACGGTGGTGCAGGAGGCGCTCGACGTACGTGGGCTTAAGGCGATGGCTATCTGGGTGCGCATGGTGTTGGCGGCACGGCGGCTCCTTTCCGGCTTGCCGGTAACCGACGACGCGGCGTTCAACGAGCTCGATCGTTTTGCCGTGCGCATGCGCGACAACCAGATTCAGCTGTTTGGGCTGTTGCTAGAAGGCTGGCAGTCGCTGGCAGAGGGACGGCCGGTCAATGCAAAGTTCCGTGCGGTCCAAGTGCTCAAACTTGCCGAGGAGTCGATTGCGTACATGCGCGATAACGCATTGCTGCTGGAGCGCGCGGCATATCTGCGTAACACCTCGATGGTTTCGGTGCGCGAGGAAGCGGAGCTACTCGATATAAGCCAGACGCAGGTTGGTGGAGCGGAGGCCTGGATGGTGGCGCTGCATTTGGCCTGTGCGGGCCGAGACAGCGATCTTGCGGCCTGGATGTCCATGAATCGTGCGGGGATTCTAGAGCCATCGTATCGGCTCTTTGCGCGCCTTGCCATGCATTGTCTGGGCGAGCCGGCGGGCAGGATACGCAAGAAGCTTCCCGTGCGCGAGCTGTCGCGGTACTCGCTGCGCGACGATTTGGAAGGGGAGGGCGAGCGCCTGTTCCAGGCCGGCGAGGTTGAAGCCGTTGATACCATCGACCATATCGAGATTCGCATGTTTGGTGCGTTTCGCGCCGAGCGCGACGGGTTTCCCATCACGGACAAAATGTGGCGCCGCAAGAAGGCGGCGACGCTTGCCGAGCGGCTTGCGCTGGGCATGGATGCGCTCGTCGATCGTGAGACGCTGGCCATGGAGCTGTGGCCCCATGCCGAGTTCAATAGTGCCCGCAACAACCTGTACTCGACGATATCGCGCTTGCGGTCGGCTTTGGGACCGACGCCGGATGGCAAGTCGTGTGTGCTCATCCAAAATGAATGCATCGGACTCAACGGCGACTACGTCAAGACCGATGTACGGCTGTTTGATCAGATAAGCCGCGAGGTTTTGGGAAATCGCACGGGTGCGCGCGGACCCCATTTAGTTGAGCTGTGCCTTAAGATTGAGCAGCTTTATGCCGGACCGCTGTATGTTCCCAATGGCTGTAATCCCACCTACTTTTTGCGCATGCGACGCATTATGCAGTCAAAGTACATCGATTGCATGATTAAGGGAGCAAATGCCGCTCTAGAAGAAAACGATCTGCAGTCGGCGATTTGGCTGGCGGAGTCGGGGCTTCGACAGGAAACGGCGCGTGAGGATATGGTGCGCTGCGCCATGCGCGTCTACAGTGCGGCGGGGCGGCGGCGCGATATCGTCGAGCTGTACAGCGGGCATATGCACCATCTGAGGGAGCAGGTCAATGGCGTGCCCGAGCCCGAGACGCGGCGTCTATACGAGCGCTTGGTGGAGGGGCGGCTCAATCGCGTGTTGGTCGAGCGATAAAAAACGGGCGCCCGAAGTACTTGGGCGCCCGTAAGCTTGCTATATGTTGGCTCGCCGGATCATTGGCTCTTAGACGAGCTTGATCTTCTCGATGTCCTTGCGCGAGGACTCGCGATATAGCGAGAACTTGCGGCCGATGACCTGGACGACCTCGGCGTGGCAGCGCTCAGCGAGCTCTTCGGCGGCCTCGCGGGCGGAAAGGCTGGAGCCATCGAGCACGGAGCACTTAACGAGCTCGTGCTTCTCCAGGTAGGCGACCGTCTGCTCGACGGTGCCCTCGTTGACGTCGGACTTGCCGATGATGATGGCGGGGTTGAGGTGATGGGCCATGCTGCGAAGCTGCTTGACCTGGGCTCCTGTCAGTGCCATGGGTTCTCGCTTTCTATGTATGGGGCGCCCCGCGACGGGGCCTTAATCTATGTGAGCTGTCCCACGATAGCGCAGGAACAGTGCGGTGTGGGGCGCGTTTGCCCAGTTCAAAAAGAATGCGGATGCCGAGTGAGTGGGCGGTGCGGGCTGTGAACAGGCTATGAGCGGGGTGCAGAGACCGGCTCCCATGCAATAAACGCCCAACGAACCTTGCGGACATGATCGAGCATATAGCGCCCCTGCGGCACGCCCTTGGAGCCCGGCTCACCGGCATGGGGGTTCTCAATCATGTGCTGGGCGATGTAATCGCGCAGGCGGTCGATCTTATCCTCGTTGCCATGCTCGAGCATACGAGAAAAGTCCGCCACACCTGCCTCGAGGGTATTGAAGGTGTCGCGACGAGGCGATTCAAAGTATGTAACCTGCGGCAAGGCACCCATCTGAATAAGGATGTTGAAGGCGTACACAAAGCCATTGCTGCAGGTAACGGAGGCGCCAATGGCGTTCATCAAGTGCAGATCATAGCGCGGGCTGGAGTTGGCGACCATCGTGACAGCACAACGCCGACGAGCCGTACGATCAAGCTTGGCAAGCGCACCTTTTAGATTGGTCGTCGTAACCGACCGACTGGCAAAGGCAACATCTACAGCCTTGGCAACCGGCCCAACCAGATCCCAATCGTCATCCCAAGCAAGCTCAAGCGGCGTTATGCGCCCCTCGAGCCCGTAGTACTCAATGCCGGCATCAAGCGTGCCCAGCATGGCGGGGGAGAAATCGGCGGCAATCACGGAATGCCCAGCCTGAGCAAGCGGAATAGCAATCGACCCAGCCCCGCACCCCATATCGAGCACCGACTCGCCGGGCTCAAGCGCCAACAGCTTTATAAAATCCTGAGCATAAGGGGCAGTCTCCAACGGCCGAAAATGCCGAGCCCTTTTATCCCACTCAAAAGAATCATCAGCCCGTCGCCGACCAGCTTGCAGGCGCATCCATTCGCCATTCCAATCCGCAGCAAGCAGCTCAGAACGATTCTCCCCATCAACCACGGGCCAACCTCCTAGCAACAAAAAAGCGACTCCTCCCAAAAGAAGAGCCGCAACCAGCATATATCAGAAAAAGAACCGTTCCAACGCCAAATCGCCGCACCAGCCAAGTGGTGCAGGAGCGAAGCAACTGCAACCGGGATAGAACCTAACTGAGGTCCCGTTGTGCGGGAGCTCCGGGGAGGGCAAATATATAAGGTCGATCGCGAGTTCCGCACGAGCCGGAGAGCACTTAATGTGCTCTCCGTGCGAGTCAGGACTGTCCGAGCAGGCGACCTTATATATTTGCCCTCCCCGGGGCTCCTCGCCAGTCCCCCTCAGCTAGTTCTTCAGCGAGTTCAGCGGTGCCGGGAATCGACCACCACGGTGGGCAAGCACGGTGCCGGCGTTGGGGTTCACCGGCATGATGGGCGCACGGCCGAACAGGCCGCCGTACTCGACGCAGTCGCCCACGCCCTTGCCGATGGCGGGAATCACGCGGACGGCCGTGGTCTTGTTGTTGATGACGCCGATGGCCATCTCGTCGGCGATGATGCCGGCGATGGTCTCAACCGGGGTGTCGCCGGGGATGGCGATCATGTCCAGGCCGACGGAGCACACGCAGGTCATGGCCTCGAGTTTCTCGAGCGAAAGCGCGCCGGCCTCGACGGCGGCGATCATGCCGGCGTCCTCGGACACGGGAATGAAAGCGCCCGAGAGACCGCCCACGCTGGAGCTGGCCATGACGCCGCCCTTCTTGACGGCATCGTTGAGCATGGCGAGCGCGCAGGTCGTGCCG
>CABUZF010000134.1 GCA_902495985.1 uncultured Collinsella sp. | reverse complement strand
TCTCGCTCGCAGCGGAATGGGTCAAGGTCGGCGGCAACAAGTACAACACCGCGGCGAGCGACGAGGCCGGTACCTGGTCGTGGGACGGCGCCGACGACTTGAAGCTCAACAACTATAACGGCGGCGAGATCCAGGCCGCAGGCAAGCTCAACGTGAATTACTCGGGAACCAACATCGTCACTGCCGAATGGATCGAAAGCATCAACGTTTCTCATGGCACTAACGAGAATGCCGAGCTCAATATCCAAGGCGACGAGGGCGGCACGCTCAGCGTGACATCTACTGAGGACGCTATCCTCACCACGGGTAATATCAACATCGACGGAGCCGGATCCGTCAACGCCACGAGCACTGGGTTTGATGCCATCAATGCCGGAGGTGATCTCGCTATCAAAGGTTCGGGCAACGTCAACGCCACGGGTGCATCGGATGGCATCAGGGCAAACGGCAATATCACGATTGACGACAGCGGAGCCGTCACCGCCAGGGCTACCAAGGACAAGGGTATTGGAGCCGACAAGAACCTCACCATCAAGGGTGGCGGGACGGTCGAGGCAAGCTCAGCCGATGGTGAGGCCCTTTGGAGCGGCGGCAATATCAACATCTCGGACGGCAGCCAGGTCAAGGCAAGCTCCGAGAAAGACGCTGCCGTCGAGGCCAAGGGCAGCCTCGCAGCCACAAACGCCTCCCTCAACGTAAACGGTGTTGAATATGGCGTCTATGCCCACAAGGGCATCACCCTCGATCATGCAAACGTGACGGTCCGTGCAAGTAAAGGCAGATACGGTGGCGCCAACGCCTTCTTCACCTACCAGGACGACATCGTCGTCAAGAACGGCTCCACCGTGGACGCGTTTGCGGAAGGCGAGGTTTCGGCTGCATTCTCCACCAGAAACGATCGACCCAACGAGAAGGGCGGCCACATCTACATCAGCGACTCCGTTGTCAAGGCCATAGCCCGCTATGTCGAGAACGGCGACGGCCCCATCCCCTACAGCGAAAACCAAGATGGCGAGACGAGGCGCGAACCCCAAGGCGAGAACATCGGCATCATCGCCCAGACCAGCGAGGGCGTCACACCCGCAGCCATTTCGATCATCCGCAGCAAGGTAACGGCCGAAGGAGATACAGCGGCAATCTTTGCCCGTGCCATGAGCGCTGACGGCAAGACAATCGGCACCATCAAGATTGAGAACGCCGCCATCCAGACGCCCGAAGGCGGCAAGGTCATTGACTATCGCAAGCTCCGTGACGGCATCTACGAGGCAGGCCAAGCCATCGGCACGGGCGACGCCACGGTCGACTCCCTCTATATCAAAGCAGTCGCCAAAAGTACGACCATCGCACCTCCCGAGGTAGCCAAGCCGGAAGACCCCAAGCCCGACGAGACCAAGCCCGCAGAAAGCAAGCCCGCGGAGTCCAAGCAGAACCCCAAGCCTGAGGGCTCAAAGCCGACCAAGGCCGTTGCGGCTTCAACCACGAAAGCCAAGACTACCGGCGTGCTCGCGGCAACCGGCGACACCTCGGGTGCGGCCATCGTGGCAACCGTCCTTGCGGGAACAGCCGCTATCGCCGCAGGCACCATGGCGAGCCGTAAGCGTTCTTAGACGCCTCTGCGCACATGGCAGCTCCCGCGAAGGCCCCGAGCCCGAGCACCGTTTAACAACGCCACCGCCGAGCTCCCCTCCGGCGGTGGCGTTTTCCATATGCGTCCGCAGGGGATGCACGAGATTGTCTTTGGTCTAGCCCAACCGGCATACGCTGGCGTGCGACAATTGGGGCTGCCGATATCACAACACTGAGAGAAGCCCGTCATGGAAGCGCATCAAAAGCAGATAACCGTTTATTCGAATCATACGGAAAGCGCGCCTGTCATCTACCTTCCTGTGGTCGTGGGCGACGGCAGCGAGGTTTATAAGTGTTGCCGAGAGCTCGACTGTCCGCCATTCGCCCTTGTCACCATTGGCGGGCTCGATTGGAATCGCGAGCTGAGCCCCTGGGCATGCGACGGGACCGTACGCGATGCCGAGCCTTTCGGCGGCCAAGCTGCCGATTTTCTTGATGAGCTGCTGAATCAGATAATCCCCCAGGTCGAGTCGTCGCTTCCTCAGCCGCCCACCTGGCGCGGCATTGCCGGTTACTCGCTCGCGGGCCTCTTCGCACTCTGGTCCCTCTGGCAAACCGATGTCTTTGGCCGCGTCGCGAGCGCATCGGGGTCGCTATGGTTTCCCGACTTTGTCGACCGTGCCAGCACGGCCCCTTTTGCCGGCAGCCCGCAAGCCGTCTACCTGTCACTCGGCAAAAAGGAAACCAAGACGCCCAACCGCATGATGCGGCATGTACTCGACGACACACGCGCGATGGAAGCGTTGCTCGTCGAGCGCGGCATTCCAACAACGCTGGAGCTCAACCCCGGCAATCACTTTGCCCAAACCGTCTTACGCATGGCCCGCGGCATCCACTGGATACTGACACATTAAAAATGGTGCCCACACGCATATACGCATGGGCACCATATCTTGTTTTAGCTGAACGCAGCTGCTACTCAGCAGCCTCCTCAAGCTCGGAGACATCAAACTCAAAGTCGTTACCCGGCAGGATGGCGTTGAGCACAATGCCCACCAGTGAGCCCACGGCAATGCCGGACAGCGAAATGGTCACGCCGCCCAGCTCCAACACGATGGCGCCGGCGGTGCTGTACGCGATGCCGAGCGAAAGCACGAGCACCAGCGCGGTAACCAGCACGTTGCGGTTGTTCTGGAAATCGACCTGGTTCTCGATGAGGTTGCGGACGCCCACAGCGCTGATCATGCCGTAGAGCACGAGCGACACACCGCCGATCACACACGCCGGCATGGCCGCAATGACAGCCGCGAACTTGGGGCAGAACGAAAGCACGATAGCACAGCACGCGGCAATTCGAATTACGCGCGGGTCGAACACGCGCGTCAGGGCGAGCACGCCGGTGTTCTCACCATACGTAGTGTTGGCCGGAGCGCCAAAGAGCGAAGCCAGAATCGTGGCAAGGCCGTCGCCGAGCAGCGTGCGATGCAGACCGGGATCGGCAATGTAGTTGCGCTCGCAAGTCGAACCGATAGCAGAGATATCGCCGATATGCTCGATCATGGTCGCGAAGGCCAGCGGCATGATGGTGATGATGGCCGTCGTGGCAAGACCGCTATCGAACTGCGGCCCAAAGAGTGCAAACACGGTGTTGTCCCACACGATGGGCAGACCGACCCACGGAGCGGCGGCAACGCCCGAGAAATCAACCTCGCCGAGCGCAGCCGCAACGGCATAGCTCACCACAACGCCCAGCTCGATCGGCACAATCTTGACCATGCCGCGGCCCCAAATATTGCAGATGACGATCACAGCCACGGCAACAACGGCAACAGACCAGTTGGTCTGGCAGTTGGCAATGGCGGAGCTCGCCAGAATCAGACCGACCGAAATGACGATGGGGCCAGTCATCACCTCTCGCACGCACCGTCACCTGCAAACACTAGCGCTATTTCCAAACGCGCTCGGCAATGCGCTTGACCAGCGCGATCTTTGCCCATTGCTCATCCTCGGTCAGCTTGTTGCCAATCTCGCAGCTGGCAAAGCCGCACTGGGGCGACAGATACAGGTTCTCGAGCGGCACGTACTTTGCGGCTTCACGGATGCGCTCGACGATAACATCCTCGTTCTCGAGCTCTGCCGCCTTGGTGGTTACCAAGCCCAGCACGACCTTCTTGCCGGGGGCAACGTACTTCAGCGGCTCAAAACCGCCGGCGCGCGGCGTATCGAACTCCAGGTAAAATGCATCGACATCCTCGTTTGCGAACAGGTACGGCGCGATGGGGTCATAGCCGCCCTCGAAGGCATAGGTGGAGTGGTAGTTGCCGCGGCACACATGCGTGTTGATGACCAGATCGTCGGGCTTGTCCGCGATGGCGGCATTGTTGAGCGCCACGCCCAGCTCGCTTACCTTTTGCAGGTCGACCGGGCTCATGCCGGTCTTGGACACAAAGTCGGTATCGCAGTAGATGCCCCAGGTGCAGTCATCAAACTGGATGTTGCGGCAGCCTGCTGCGTACAGGTCGGCGATCACCGTGCGATAAGCGGCTGCGATGGCGTCGGCAAGTTCCTCATCGGTCTTGTAGACAGCGCGCAGGCTCTCCTGCTGGCCGTCGCAGCGGTCGAGCGTGACTTCGGAGAACGTCTGGATCGGCGCCGGAATGGTTTGCCGCGCGACCTGGCCCTCTCCCTCGAGCGCCTTGACAAATTTAAAGTGCTCGACGAACGGATGGTTCTCGCCGCTGATGGGGCCGGTTACCACGGCGGTGTCGGCTGTGGTCTCCTCGTCGTGGAACATATAGCCCGTACGCGAGGTACGGCGTTCAATGCCGTTGAGCCCCCACATAAAGTCGAGGTGCCAGTAACTGCGGCGAAACTCACCATCGGTGATGACCTGCAGGCCGGCGGCCTTCTGCTTTGCCACCAAATCGCGAATGGCATCGTCCTCGACGGCCTTAAGGC
>CABUZF010000133.1 GCA_902495985.1 uncultured Collinsella sp. | reverse complement strand
TGCGGAGGGGACACGGCATCTTTGCTGCTAGCGGGGGACGTAGCGGCCGGGTTGGGCTCCGGTGGGCTCGCCGTCGCGTGCCGCCAGCACGCCGTTCACAAACACGGCTTTGGCGCGGCCATGTGCCTCAAAACCCTCGAGCGGCGTGTAGTCCACGGCCTGATGCTGCGTCGCCGCGCGAATGGTCCAGCGCGCCTGGGGATCCCACACGCACACGTCGGCATCGGCACCCTCGGCAAGACAGCCCTTGCGCGGGTACATGCCAAACACGCGCGCCGGGTTCTCGCTCATCAGGCGGCAGAGGTCCTCGGGGCCCAGTTGCCCCTCAAAGCTCGTGGCGATCGCGACGGGACGATGCTCCACGCCGGGCCCGCCGTTGGGAATCGCGCGGAAATCGTCGCGCCCGCGGTCCTTTTGCCCGTGCAGGTTAAAGCTGCAATGATCGGTTGCAATAGTATCGATCTCGCCAGCCACAAGCGCCTCGCGCAACGCGGCACGGTCACCGGCATGGCGCAGCGGCGGGCTCATCACGTACTTGGCGCCCGCAAAGCCGTCCTCGCCCTGTTCCAGATAGCAGGTGTCGTCGAGCATCAGATACTGGGGGCAGGTCTCGACATAGATATTCTTCTGCCCGCGCGCTTTGGCAGCACGGATGGCCTCGAGCCCCAGCTTGGTCGAAAGGTGCACCACGTTGACCGGAGCGTCCCCGGCCAGGTGCGCCAGATACAGCAGGCGGCTCACGGCCTCACCCTCGCACACGTCCGGACGGCTGAGCGCATGGCCCTCAGGCCCGTGGATACCCTGCTCAAACACGCGCTTCTGCAGCTCATTCACCAGCGTACCGTTCTCGCAATGCACGCACAGTATGCCGCCAATACGCTTGAGCTCCTCCAGCACCTCGAGCGTCTCGGCATCGTTCAAGCGCAGATGGTCGTAGGCAAAGTAGGTCTTAAACGACGACACGCCCGCCTCGCGCATGGCCGAAAGATCGGCGCGGTTGCGCTCATTCCACTCGGCGAGTGCCATATGAAAAGCGTAGTTGGCCGTGCAGGTTCCGTCGGCGCGGCGATGCCACTCGGCCAAGGCATCGGGCATGGTCACGCCGCGATCGGCCGTCGCGTAATCCACAATGGTCGTCGTGCCGCCGCAGGCAGCCGCACGCGTGCCGGTTTCAAAGCTATCGGCTGTCCAATCCATGCCAGTCCAGCACTGCATGTGCGTGTGGCCGTCGATAAAGCCGGGGAACACCCAACAGCCCACGGCATCCTCGACGGTATCGCCCTCGGCCGGCTCAATCGCCGCGGCAATCCGCACAATCTTGTCGCCCTCCATGGCAAGATCGGCGCGGCGAAGCCCCTGGGGCGTCACGAGCGCGCCGTTTTTGATGATGATCATAATTGCTCCTTATTGATTGATGCAGTTGGCCACGCGATCAAAATACGAGCAGGCGGCGATATGCTCCGCTATGCGTCGCTGTCCCTTGGCGGTATCGACGTCCCACAGCTCGTAGGCACGCGCCTCGACCAGCACCACGTCGGTACGGTCCTTGAGGATCGAACCGCCGCCGTCCTTGCCCTCAAGACACATAAGTGCATCGAACAGTTCCGCCGGAAAGAACACCGGACTCGAAGGCTCACCGCTGCACGCCAAGCGCACCGGATGTTTGCGGCCACGCTCGTCAAACGCGTGAACCATGGCATCAAAAGAATCCGCGCTCACAAGCGGCTGGTCGCCCGGCAAAAAGAGGCAACCTTTCCAGTTGCGTTCGACTCCCCACGAAAGGCCCGCACGGACGCTTTCGCTGCGCAGCTCGCCATCGTGCAGCACGCACGGGCAATGCTTGTCCTCGCAAATCTGGGCGACCTCGGGCCAACGCGTCGAGACCACAACGTCAAAGCCCCGGGGAACCGAATCGATGGTCCGGGCAATCAGCGGCTCGCCATAGATATCGGCAAGCATCTTGTTAGAGCCAAACCGCTTGCCCTCGCCCGAAGCCATAATGACGCATCCAAGTTTCATGGTGATACCTCCCCTGAAACCATCGTACCCATAACTCGCGCCGCGGGCATCTACATCGAAAGCGCTTATCCCGCACGCCCGCGATGCAAAAAGGGGCACCCCGCCGGTTGGCAGAGCGCCCCCTTTACATGGCTTACCTCAACCCGGCTTTAGGCCTGGAGCCAACGGGCGGTGTTGCGCTCGTCGAGGGCCTTGAGGGTAGCGGCGGGATCGGCAACCTTTTGCAGGAACATCATGGCTGCGATGGCGTACGGCTTGTAGCTGGCCTCCTTGTACATGCCCACGCGGTGCATGTCGAAGACGTCGGCGTTGACCTCGCCGTGCTCGCAAGAAACACCGGAGATGTCGGCGGGCAGCGGGTGCATAAAGATGGTGTCCTGGCCGTTGGCAGTCTTCTCCATGAGCTCGGTCGTGGAGCACCAATCCTGATGGGTGGCGTTCTGGGCGAGCAGCTCCTTCTCGAGCGCAGCGATGCCGGCGTCGTCGCCCTCGGCGTACAGATTGGTACGCTTCTCCATGGCGGCAAACGGAGCCCAGCTCTTGGGGATCACGATGTCGGCGCCCTCGAAGGCCTCGGCCATGGTGTTGACCTGCTTAAAGGTGGTGCCGGACTCGGCGGCATAGCCCTTGGCGCGCTCGACGACCTCGGGCATGAGGTCGTAGCCCTCGGGGTGGGCCAGGGTGACGTCCATGCCAAAGCGGGGCAGCAGGCTGATCAGCGACTGCGGGCAGGACAGCGGCTTGCCGTAAGAGGGCGAATAGGCCCAGGTGACGGCAACCTTCTTGCCCTTGAGGTTCTCGAGGCCGCCAAACTCGTTGATGAGGTAGAGCATGTCGGCAGAGGACTGCGTGGGGTGATCGGAGTCGGACTGCAGGGAGATGAGCGTGGGACGGTGATCCAGAACGCCGTCCTCGTAAGCCTGCTGGACAGACTCGGAGACCTCGGCCATGTAGGCGTCGCCCTTGCCGATGTACATGTCGTCGCGGATGCCGATGACGTCGGCCATGAAGGAGATCATGGTAGCGGTCTCGCGGACGGTCTCGCCGTGAGCGATCTGGGACTTCTTCTCGTCCAGGTCCTGCAGCTCAAGGCCGAGCAGGTTGGCGGCCTTAGAGAAGGAGAAGCGCGTACGGGTGGAGTTGTCGCGGAACAGGGAGACGGCCAGGCCCGAGTCGAAGATCTTGGACGAAACGTTGTTCTCACGCAGCTCGCGCAGGGCGTCGGCGACGATGTAGAGAGCCTTGAGCTCATCGGTGGTCTTGTCCCAGGTGTGCAGGAAGTCGCTGCCGTACATGCCCTTAAAATCGAGGCCGTTCAGCTGCTCGACGAGCTCGGTAAACTTGGAGTCCATGGAAATGTCCTTTCTAAAGATGAAACGATCGCAATGAGTAGATGTGCTCCGGCAAGCGCGTGTGGCTAGAACATGCAGAACACCATGACGAGGACCCGCCACCGTTGAGGAAGCATGGGAGATAACGACCGCGGGCCCCAAGTCAACAGGGGGTGCCGGGGACACGAGCAGCCCCCGGCTCAACAAAATCGAGGAATGGGACTAATCGATCTTGTTGTTGGTCAGACCGGCGCGGAACACGGTGGCGTCGCCATCGGCCTTGCTCGGATCGTAGAGGTTCAGGGCAGCCACATACATGGCGGCAGCGGTGACCAGGTCGTCCTTGTAGGTGACCTCGTTGGGAGCGTGAGCCTGAGACTCGGCACCCGGGCCAAAGCCCACGCAGGGGATGCCGTAGCGGCCCTGGATGGAAACGCAGTTCGTGGAGAAGGTCCACTTGTCGCACAGCGGGCGACCGGTGCGCTTGTCCATGCTGGGCTCGCAGCCGATGCGCTCGTCACCGAACATGGCCTTGTGGGCGTCGACGAGAGCCTTGACGTGCGGAGCGGTCTCCTTGTTGATCCACGTGGGGAAGTAAGCCTCGGTCTCGTAGACCTCGCCGGTCCAGGACGGACGGTCGTACATGTACATGGAGACCTTCACGTCGTCGCCGTACTTCTTGGCGGCCGGCAGGTTGCGGATCTCGTCCAGGCAGGACTCCCAGGTCTCACCGGCGGTCATGCGACGGTCGATGGAGATGGCGCAGGAGTCAGCCACGGCGCAGCGGCTGGGGCTGGTGTAGAAGATCTGGCTGACGGTGCAGGTGCCGCGGCCCAGGAAGCGGGCGTCCTCGAAGTGCTCGGGGTTGTACTTGGGGTCGAGCATCTTGACGAGACCCTTGATGTCGGTCGACTCGTCGCAGCCGTTGTTGTTGAGGGCGCGGACGTCGGCGATGATGTCGGCCATCTTGTAGATGGCGTTGTCGCCGCGGTCGGGAGCAGAGCCGTGGCAGGAGGTACCGTGAACGTCGACGCGGATCTCCATACGGCCGCGGTGACCGCGATAGATGCCGCCGTCGGTGGGCTCAGTGGAAATGACAAACTCGGGCTTAATGCCGTCCTTGTTGTAGATGTACTGCCAGCACATGCCGTCGCAGTCCTCTTCCTGGACGGAGCCGACGACCATGATCTTG
>CABUZF010000132.1 GCA_902495985.1 uncultured Collinsella sp. | reverse complement strand
CGGTCACGGCGACATGGCCGGTGACGTCAGCGATCTTGCTCGCGACCTCGTCGATCTACTGGGCGAGCTCGCGCGTGGGGGTGATGACGAGCATCACGGGGCCACGGCCGTTGCCCTCGGGCCTCTTGGCACCGCGCCGGCGGTTGCGGCCGCCGCGCTCGCGCACGGGTTTGGGAGGAGCGATGTGCTCCAGATTGTTCATGGTCGGCAGCAAAAAGGCGGCCGTCTTGCCGGTGCCGGTCTGGGCGGCGGCAAGCAGGTCGCGGCCCTCGAGCACCACGGGAATCGAGCCGGCCTGCACGGGCGTCGGCGCCGTGTAGCCCAGGTTCTCGATAGCACGGAGCATTTCGTCGGAAAGGCCCAGTTCGTCAAAGGCGGGCAGGCTCTCGGTAGCGGACTCGACGGCCTGGGCAGCATTGGCCTCATCGGCGGCATCGAAGGCAGCCTGGGTCATGGCCTCGCGGGCCTCGTCCAGGATCTCGGCGTCGGTGACGTCGGATACAGAATTACGCATATGTTGTTGTTCCTTATCTGCACGCGCAATGGGCACGGCATGCGGCCGCGCGGGCGTGCTTGGTAGTGCGCTAATACATACAAAAACAGGTGCGCACAGAGAGGACGTTGCTCAGCACGCTGGCGATCGCTTTGGCAGCCCTATCACGCGCCGTCCAGACGCAGCAGCTCTAAGCGATGGAGCAGATTCGCCGCCGGTTAGTATACCCGTACTCCGTATACCCCCACGTAAACCACAGATGACGAGGCGGACGAGGTGGGCCTGGCCGATTGTGTCAATCGTAACAGATGCAGGGCAAAACCGGGTCCAAATGTTACAGAACAAGACAGAGGGGGATTTCCGTTCAGTCCAACCAAAATCTCTCGGTCTTCCTGCAATTTCGAACATGTGGCCTATAATGTTGCTTTGGTTACGCTATATATTGCGCAGCCATTTAATACGTCGCCCACCGGGGGCCATTAATTCCTATCGCCATATTGGCTAGGAAGCAATCAAAGGAGGTATCCGTGGCAGCAGAGACGCCTTGCTCGGTCCTCTATAACGATATTCGCTCGTTCGGCGGTCTTAAACATCTCGAGATCGCCCGAATGCTTATCAACGGAAACTCTTATCTCGGCAGTACCCTGCTCGAGAAATGCTCTTCCAACCGCTCGTATCTCACCCGTTACATCGTCCATCGCAAGCCTGACCAGTGCGCGCCCGCCATCTACAGCGACTTTACCGTCACCACGCTCAACCTTTCCTCGGCAATCTGCAGCAAGCTCGGCGGCGGCGAGTCCGCCTATCGGGCAATCGCCGAGCACTATCGCGGTCCGGCCGCCAACGAAATGATGTCGGCTCTCGCCAGCTACAAGCTGGACAGCCGCCTATATGCAAATGCCCTCAATCGCATCGACAACTTTGACGGCAATGCCGTGCGCGAGAAAAGCACGCTTTACCTTATGCTCTTTGTGGCAACGGGGGCGCTCGCCGATCCCGTTCAGGGCGTGGCCACCGTCGAGCGCTTTTGCGACAGCAAGACGGGCGGGCACTTTGGCACCACCGAAACTACCGTCGGACGTGGCTTTATGAGCAGCCTGGAGCAGCCGCGCACCGTCGCCCCCAACCTCGGTCTGCTCAGAACCCATGCCGACAACTGCGCCGACATGCAAATCCATCCCCTCACACGCAATCCGCGCGGCACCGTGATTGGTTCTTTGCCCAAAACCTCGCCCAGCATCACCGATGTAGGCGCCGACGCCTCGCGCGAGCATCTTCGTATTTGGCTCGAGGGTGAGCACTGGTACGCCCAGGGCCTTGGATCGACCAACGGCACAGTGCTCGAATCGGGCGCGGGCGACGGCGATATTGTGATTGAGCCGCCGCGCGACCAACGCGAGCCCGGCAAAGTCTATCCCCCCGTGGAAATCGCCAACAGCGACAGGCTCCATCTGGGTCTCTACACGACATTCCTTGTCATTGTGGACTAGCACGGACAGCGATCGGAAGACGGTCGCCGTCCGTCTTTCGTCTTCTACCTTCTGCGTCGTAAACGACAATACTCAGCGGTACACGTGAGCAGTGCGGCTATCATGGTACTTTACCGATATCCGCACTGCTCACGTGTACGCGCGGCAACCCATGCCAGACAAAGGAACGCCATGGATACTACCGATAGCGCCTATGGCGACAAACTCATCCGTCTCGATACGTTCGATACCGCCGTGGCGGTCGACCCCAGCGCCGAGGACGACGCCAAGCGTCGGTTTATGACGCTTATTCTCCAGACGGCCCACCGCAACAACGGCAACATCGGGCACGTGCTGCGCGCGACCAACACGAGCGGCGAGGTCTTTGCCGTCAAGCTACTCAAGGACAACGCCATCCTTTCCGGCCAAGCCCCCGACCGCTCCGCCGAGCAATCGGCAGCGCACCTGGCCAACACCGCTGCGCTGTTCGAGGAGTACCGTCATCTGTGTACCGTCTCGCACCTGCGCGGATTTCCGCGCGTCTACGGCTACGGATCGTGCGAGGATGACCCGCTCATCCTCATGGAGTGGGTCGAGGGCACCTCACTCAAGCAGGCGCTGCCCCTGCTTCCTCACGACGCCTCGGGCGGGCTGACCACCCAGATGGTCGCCGCCGTCGGAAACGCCGTGCTTCGTGCGCTCTTGATGACCCAAGGCCTTGTGAATCCGGTCGTCCATCGCGACCTGTCGCCTGCCAATATCATGTTCCGCACCACCAGCCGAACGCTCGAGCAGCAGATTGCTGATTGTTCCTTTGACCCCTGCCTCATCGACATGGGCTCCGCGACCATGGCTCTCGGCGACGACACGATCACCCGGCGCGCCGACATCTGGCGCTTTGCCACGCCCGCATACGCCGCGCCCGAGATGCTCACGCAGGATATCGAAGGCATCGCGGCCCTTCGCCGTTCGCCGGCAATCGACGTCTATGCGCTTTCGAGCATTTTGTACCAGCTCTACAGCGGTCGCAAACCGTTTGACTTTGAGTCGACGGACGCCGCTGCAACCGGCTCGTTCTATCTCGTAAAGACCAAGACCAAGCCGGCACCGCTCGAGCCGCGCTGCGAGGGCGATGAAGCGCTCGTCCAAATCATCATGAAGGGTCTCTCAGTCGAGCAGTGCGATCGTCCCACCGAGCAGCAGATGCTCGAGGTGCTCTCGGCATACCTCACCGATGCCGAATCCGAGGGCCGCGAAGGCGCGGGCAGTGACGCCGCAATCGACATCGACTCCGGTACGCACCTTAAGGTCGACGTCGCCGGCGAGCGCGCGCGAGAGATCCTGGAGCAGGCCCGGCACGATGCCATGACCCGCCGCCGCTTTATTATCGGTGGCGTCGTTGCAGTCGTTGCGGGGCTCAGCGTCATTGGGGCGGCGACCCATGGCTTTGGCATCCCCGACTACCTGGACGGCATCCGCGGTGCGCTTGACGACTACACTTGGGATCAGCTGCAGGAGATCTCGCTCAAGATTAAGGCCGCCGAGACCCGTAGCGAGGCACGCGAGATTGCCAAGCGCTATCATCTGCTCGATGACAACGGGCATATCCCCTATCCGTGTACCAAGCGCGTGAAACTCACCAACGGGCTGGAGGTCGGCGCGCAGCTTGTGGGCATCCGTCACGATGAGCTTCTGGACGGGACGGGCAAGGCCGGACTGACGTTTATGTTCGACGCGGGTATTGCCGAGCGCAACGCTGCGGCTGAACCGCCGAGCGCCGGCTGGGCAGATTGCGAGCTGCGGGAATGGCTCAACGGCGACGGCCTTAAGCTGCTGCCCAACGAGTTGCGCGCACTCATTAAAGGGGTCAAGAAGGTCTCGAACAATGTGGGCACCGCCAACAGCGCATCGTGCCTGAGCGAGTTGCCCGCAACCCTTTGGCTGCCCGCCATGGTCGAGCTGTGCGGTACGCAACCGCCCGATTCGTTTACCGAGGACTATCACTACCTGGCAGACATCTACAACGGCGAGGGCAAGGAGCATCAGCTCTTCCGCGAGCTCAAGGTGAGCCCGTATTCCACGAACGAGACGATGGTCCGTCAGTGGAAGGGCAAGGACACCTGTTGGTGGGAGCGCACGGTGAGCCCCGACACATCGGAGAGCGAAGGCACGCTCTATATGAACCGCGTGGGGCACGACGGCGACGTCTTTACGTACGCAACGCCTGCGGACAAGCCAAACAAGCTAACCTGTGTGATCCCCGGGTTCTGCATCTAGGCGGCGGGCGTCTTGCCGTGACGGGACCCCTCCCCGGCAATTGTCTTGATCTGTAACGGTTAGAGGTCATATTTGCTGCTAGATGTTACAGAACGAGACATTAGCTTGCCGAGAACTTCGCCTCGTAAATGTGATTCAAGTGTGTCGATATTTCCTTGCCAATGTTGCGCAACAGGAACCCTTTCGGCGGTCGTAACGTACGAATTGTCATAGGTACCCCTTCAACGATTGGGAGAAGAAATGGCAAAGTACGCACCTAAACACTTGGAAGTCTCAGGCGGCGCCGAGCCTCGCCCCACATTCTCGGGCCACAAGG
>CABUZF010000131.1 GCA_902495985.1 uncultured Collinsella sp. | reverse complement strand
GTTCCCGCTCGTGGGCTCCAAGCAGATCCAGGGCAAGCCGCTCAGCTACAACAACTATCTGGATGCCGACGCCGCCTGGAACCTGGTCCGCGAGTTCGACGAGCCGGCCTGCGTGATCCTCAAGCACCAGAACCCCTGCGGTTCCGCCGTTGCCGAGGACATCACGGCCGCCTACGACCGCGCCTTCGCCTGCGATCCCAAGAGCGCCTTTGGCGGCATCATCGCCTGCAACCGCGAGGTTCCCTTTGATCTGGTTGAGCACTTCGCCGATCAGAACAAGCAGTTCGTCGAGGTCATCATCGCCCCGGGCTACACCGCCGAGGCACTCGAGCGCATGGCTAAGCGCCCCAACCTGCGCGTGCTGGCTACCGGCGGCGTAGACCACGGCGCCCAGGTGGAGCTGCGCTCCGTCGACGGCGGCATGCTGGTGCAGGAGGTCGACCACGTGACCGAGGACCCCGCGACCTTTACGTTCCCCACCGACCGCAAGCCCACCGACGCCGAGATGGCCGAGCTCGAGTTTGCCTGGAAGGTCTGCAAGGGCGTTAAGTCCAACGCCATCCTGGTCTCCAAGGGCAAGGCCGGCATTGGCATGGGCCCGGGTCAGCCTAACCGCGTTGACTCTGCGCTGCTTGCCTGCGAGCGCGCCGAGGACTTCTGCGAGCGCGAGGGCGTGGAGAAGGGCGGCTTTGCCTGTGCAAGCGACGCGTTCTTCCCGTTCCGCGACAACGTCGACGTGCTTGCTGCACACGGCGTGACCTTCATCATCCAGCCCGGCGGCTCCAAGCGCGACGACGAGAGCATCCAGGCTTGCAACGAGCATGGTATTGCGATGGTCTTCACGGGGGCCAGGCATTTTAGGCACTAGAGGCTTTCCCAAGCACCCGGCCTTGCCCCTCAAACCGTCGCTTGCGTACATTTAGTACGCGGCGCTCCTCTTTCGGGGCAATCTCGGGCACTTGGAAAACCCTTAATGGGATGTTGTTCTATCCCATTAAGCTGATCGGTCGCCTGACCATATCGTCAAAATAATCTCCGCAAAAGACGGCTGCTCCGTTTGGAGGGCCGTCTTTTTGGTATAAGAGGACGGAATGACTAACACGAAAGGTACAACCATGCCCCAGATTGATGATGCCGAGCTGTTTGGCAATGCCGAGGATCAGCGTGCGTACGAGGACTTTTGCGCCAATCAGGAGGCGGTCGAGAAGTTTACGCTCGACAAGCCCGCGCTTGTCTGCCGTTGGCGCATGTCCAACAAAAAGGTGCCCATGCTCAACCGCCACATTCGCGCACTGTCCGAGCGTTTGGTGCAGGGCGAGCCGCTTACCCATAACATGCTCAGCTGGGCCAAGCAGCACGTTGAGTGGTCGCTTGCCGAGGGCGATTACACCGCACGCGACGGCGTGCTCATGCTGGTGATCGACGTCAACGGCAACGCCGCCATGACGGTGGGGGAGTACGAGCCGCTAACCGATACGTCGGCCAAGGCGCTACGTGCCCGCTCCGCCGAGGCCCGCTCCGAGGCCGACGAAACCGGCGTGGCGCCCGAGCTGCTCGCCGCCGTCGATAACGGCGAGCTTGCCTTTGTGGCGCCAGCGGACGAGTGCCTGTGCGGCACGGCGACGCTCATCGAGCAGCTGGCCCAGACCAAGGGCATCTCGGTCACGCGCGTAGATATTCCCGCGCAGCTTAAGGGCGCGCTGTTTCTGGTGAGCGACGAGCACGGCGTGGTGCCCGCAACCGAGACAGAGGCCGCCGAGGCCGACGCCGCTACGGTCGCCTTCTTCGCCGAAGGCTACGAAAAGCTCCGTGCCCGCCGCTCCTAACCTCAAGGCGGGGTGGGCTTACTGAAGCGAGCGAGCGCGTTCGATGGCGTAGGCGAGCGACAGCTGCTCCATCTCCGGGGCGCATTTGTAGCTCAGTCCGGTGAGAGCTGTCACCTTATCGAGACGATATCGAATCGTGTTCGGGTGCTGGCTAGTCTGCTTGGCGGTTCGCTCGATACGTCGGTCGTTCTCGATGAATGCGGCGAGCGTGGATTCCAGCTCGCTGCCATGCTCGCTGTCGTGCTCGCGTATCGGCGAGAGAATCGCCTCCGAGAACGATCGCATCTCCGGGGTTTCCGCAAAAGGCATCACGGTTCTCAGGATGCCGAGCTGCGTATAGCGGACGGGACCCTCGGCTCGTTGACAAGATAGGCGCTGTGCATAAATCGCCTGCGAGATCGCCTGCGCCACCGCTTCGTCTCCAAACAGAATATCGCTGATGCCGAGCCCTTCCGCTCCGCCATCGATGCCGCTAGCCTCGATGAGCTCCGTGAGCGCCTGCACGATTCGCTCCACATCGAGCGTCTGTTCCGAGTCGCTTGTCGCTACGAATAACAAACCTCCGTCATAGGGTGCCAGCATGTTGTGGCATCCGGCGAGGGTCGATTTTGCGCAGAGACGTTCGATTTGCAAAAACGTACGCGGGTCGAGGGGCTCTGCAAACGATGCGAACAGGGCGACCGCTTCGTCCAGAAATGACGGGTTGAGGCTTCGGATGCGTCGGCAGATGGACTCGGGCGATACGTCTGTCCTTAGGGCATCGATCTCGCGCTGTGCGAAGTCGATGGACGCGAGCTGCTCGATATGCCGTTTGACCTCATAGATGACGCTGTCAAAGAACAGTGAGTCGTCGGTCGTGAGAAAGACCGGGTAGTGCCGCGCGTTGGCGTAGCGGATGGCTTGGTCGGGAATCGGGATGTGCAGGACGTTTTTGATGATGAGACCGCTCGTTCCTTTGGCGACGAGGTATTTCACGGCTTCAGTGATGAGGTATGGGTCGTCCTTCGCATAGAGGAAGGTGCTGAGAACGATCTCGTCTGAGCTGAAGTTGACGCGCTGGTACTTGCTCTTGAGGCCGGGCATGAGTTCATAATCGAGGATTCCGACGCCAGAGACGGCACGCGAGACGCCATCGCTGCCGGCGATTAGACGGACTGACCCCTCATATTCCCGTGAGAAGTCCGAGATGGTGTATAGCATCAACATCACCTTGTAAATCACTACAATAAGTATAGGTATAAATAGGATAATCGCACATCCGTATGCCTTTCATGCGAGAAATAGTTCAAATTTATGCTGATGGAACGAAAAATCAGATTGAGAATCGTTGTAGATTCCAACAAGAAATGATTCTTGGCGGCATCGTAACTAAACCGTACAGTGAAGCAACGTAAAGCTTTTGCTGAGAGGAGCGATGATGGGGCAGATGGTGGTGCTATCGGCCGAGGAAGTTTCCAAGGTGCTGACGATCGAGGATGCAATCGCTGCCGTTGAGGAGGCGTATCGCCAGAAGGCAACGGGCAAGGGTGTTGCGTGGCCGATGGTATATGAGCAGTTCGAACCCGGCGTGGCCGATATGGATATCCGCTCGGGCGAGTTGGCGGGAAGCGGCCTCTTCGGTCTCAAGCTCACTGCTTGGTTCTCTCAGAATCCCAAAAAGGGGCTGCCCGAGATCTTTGGCACCACGCTGCTGTGCGACAACGCGACGGGCGAGCCGCTGGCGCTGCTCAATGCCTCTGCCGTCACTGGACTTCGCACCGGTGCCGCCGCTGCGCTCGGTGCTAAGTGGCTGGCTCGGGCGGATGCGTCCAAACTGCTTGTTGCGGGTGCCGGCCATATGAGCACCTATATGGTGGCGGGCGTGCTCGCCGCCTGTCCCAAAGTGAGTGAGGTCAAGGTGTGGGAGCCGGTTTCCGATGCCGCGCCCGAGGCCCGCGTCGAGTGCATGCGAGACGAAGTCGCCCATATCTTGGGCGCCTGCGAGCATGTTCGCGAGGCATCCACCTATTCCATCGAGGCGACGGCCGACGGCCAAGGTGCCGCGGCAGAGGCCGACATCATCGTGACGATCACGCCGGCGACCAAGCCCATCATCCCCGATGCATGGGTGCGCCCCGGTACGCATATCTCCTGCGTCGGTGCCGACATGCCCGGCAAGCAGGAGCTCGCCTCGGCGCTTGTCACCCGTGCCGCTGTTTACGTCGACGACCGCGAGCAATCGGTCGCGTCCGGTGAGCTGGAGATTCCGGTTGCCGAGGGCACCATCATGCCCGAGGGCATCAAAGCGGAGCTCGGCGAAGTCATCGCCGGCACGGTTACGGGGCGTTCGGATGACGAGCAGGTGACGGTGTTCGATACGTCGGGCATCGCCGTTCAGGACCTTTCGGCATCGAAAATCGTCTACGACCGCGCCGTCGAGGCGGGGCTGGGCACCGTGGTGGAACTGTAAGAAAGTCAAGGAAAGGAAACGACAATGCAGATCAAGGATTTCGCCGTCGAGCAGTGGATGAACGAGTGGGAGACCAAGTGCACCCACAACGTTGCGGAGACGTGCGTCTACTCCCTCACGCTCGACCAGCTGTTCGAGCTTACGAATACCGACAAGAAGGCGTGGCTCGACAGCCTGTGCTCCCGCCGATTCACCTACGGAGACATCGAGGGACAGCCCGGCTTCCTCGAGGGGGTCGCGCGTCTCTATAAGACGGTCGAGCCCGGGCATATCGTGCCCAC
>CABUZF010000130.1 GCA_902495985.1 uncultured Collinsella sp. | reverse complement strand
GCTCGAGCGCAATCTGGGCACCATCGCCCATTCCGGCTCCGAGGAGTTTAAGACCGAGAGCAAAAAATTGCTCGACCTCATGATCAACTCCATCTACACCAATAAGGAAATCTTCCTGCGCGAGCTTATCTCCAACGCGAGCGATGCCGTCGACAAACTCAACTTTAAGAGCCTGCAGGATCCGAGCGTCAAGCTCGACCAGGGCGACTTGGCCATCCGTGTTTCCTTTGATAAAGATGCCCGTACCATCACGATTTCGGATAACGGTATCGGCATGACCGCCGAGGAGCTCGAGCGCAACCTGGGCACCATCGCCCATTCCGGCTCCGAGGAGTTTAAGACCGAGAACGCCGAGCAGCAGGGTTCCGATGTCGACATCATCGGTCAGTTTGGCGTGGGTTTCTACTCCGCCTTTATGGTTGCCAGCCACGTGAAGGTCGTCAGCCGCGCTTATGGCGAGGATACCGCCCACGTTTGGGAGTCCGACGGCCTTGAGGGCTACACCATCGAGGATGGCGAGCGTGCTGAGCACGGTACCGATGTCATCCTGACGCTGCGCGAGAACGAGAAGCTCGACGCCGACGGCGAGGCCGAAACCTACGATCGCTTCCTGACCGAGTGGGGCCTCAAGAGCCTGATTCAGCAGTACAGCAACTATGTGCGCTACCCGATTCAGATGATGGTGAGCAAGAGCCGCCAGAAGCCCAAGCCCGAGGACGCGCCGGATGATTACAAGCCCGAGTACGAGGACTACCAGGAGCTCGAGACCATCAACTCCATGACGCCGATCTGGAAAAAGCGCAGCTCCGACGTTGAGCAGAAGGATTACAACGAGTTCTACAAGTCCACGTTCCACGACTTTGACGATCCTGCGCGCACTATCAGCTTCCATGCCGAGGGTACGCTTGAGTACGATGCACTGCTGTTTGTGCCGGGTCGCGCCCCGTTTGATCTGTACAGCAAGGACTACGAGAAGGGCCTGGCGCTCTACAGCTCCAACGTGCTGATTATGGAGAAGTGCGACGACCTGCTGCCCGACTACTACAACTTTGTGCGCGGTGTCGTGGACTCTGCCGACGTGACGCTCAATATCTCGCGTGAGACGCTGCAGCAGAACCGTCAGCTCAAGGCCATTGCCAAGCGCGTCGAGAAGAAGATCACCGCCGATCTCGAGGACATGCGCGACAACGACCGCGAGGCCTACGAGAAGTTCTTTGAGAACTTTGGTCGCGGTCTTAAGTACGGCATCTACTCGAGCTACGGCATGAAGGCCGATGAGCTCGCCGACCTGCTGCTGTTCTGGTCTGCCAAGGAGCAGAAGATGATCACCCTTGCCGAGTATGCCAAGGGCATGCCCGAGGGCCAGAAGGCAATCTACTATGCCGCCGGCGATTCGCGCGAGCGTCTGGCCAAGATGCCCGTCGTGAAGGGCGTGCTCGACCGCGGCTACGATGTACTGCTGCTGACGCAGGACGTGGATGAGTTCACCTTCCAGGCCATGCGTGAGTACGTGGCTGCCGATATGCCCAAGGTCTACGAGGATGACGCTGCTCGCGAGGCTGCCGAGAAGGCAGTTGCCGATGGTGCCGAGCCTGAGGTCGAGGATCGTCACTTGGAGCTTAAGAACGTCGCGACCGGCGATCTTGACTTGGCGACCGATGACGAGAAGAAGGAGGCCGAGGACGCCACCAAGGAGAACGAGGACCTCTTTAACGCCATGAAGGAGGCGCTCGGCGACAAGGTCGAGAAGGTTGCCGTCTCCGCGCGCCTGACCGATGCCCCCGCCTGCATTACCACCGAGGGCCCGCTTTCGCTCGAGATGGAGAAGGTGCTCCAGAAGGGTCCCGAGGATACGCCCGACGGTATGCCCAAGAGCCAGCGCGTGCTCGAGCTCAACGCTAAGCACCCGGTCTTCGCCAAGCTCGTCGCTGCCCAGAAGGCGGGCGATGCCGACAAGATCAAGCAGTACTCCGGCCTGCTCTACGACCAGGCCCTGCTCGTCGAGGGCATCCTCCCCGAGGACCCCGTAGCCTTCGCGGCAGCTGTCTGTAACTTGATGTAGTTCGGGGATACGGCACCGTAACTAGATTAGAACGAGAGTGGATAATTTCCCACTTTTGGCTCGAGCGCGGGCTTGAAGTGGGGGATTTTCCACTCTCGTTTGCTTTTGTACGGAGTAGTCATTGGGGACGTTCTTAAATGACTAGTCGTTGGGGACGTTCTTGTTTGACTAGTCGGTTAAGAACGTCCCCAACGACTAGTCGGATTGCTAATTTGTGTGGGTTGTGGTTTTGGGAGCTGCGGGAATTTAAGATACTGTACAACTGTACGTTAAATCATCTTCGTAGTATATTGCTACCCGCAAAACTCAGCACCATTGTGCCGCGAGGCACTAAAGCGTCTACGTACAATGGTTGTCGATAGTACGATTCGATTCAACGACAGGATGGATGGTCCAAGCGTGAGTCTCGGCAGCAAACTATCCAACGCAAAGGTCTCCTTTGCGATATTTAAGCGCGACATTAAGCGACTGCTTATGAATCCCGTCGCCCTGGTGGTCACCCTGGGCGTGTGCGTCATTCCCTCGCTGTATGCCTGGTACAACATCGTTGCAAACTGGGATCCGTACGGAAATACCCAGGGCATTAAAATCGCCATCGCCAACAACGATCAGGGCACCCAGAACGACCTAGTGGGAGAGCTCAACGCAGGCGATAAGGTGGTCGACCAGCTCAAGGAGAACGACCAGCTTGGCTGGACCTTCGTCGACTCGGCGGCCGATGCCAAAGAGGGCGTCGAGAGCGGCGAGTACTATGCTGCCATCGTGATTCCCAAGAACTTCTCCGACAATCTCGTCTCGATGCTCGACGGCAATTACCATCAGCCGAAACTCACCTATTACGTCAACGAGAAAAAGAGCGCCATTGCGCCCAAGGTCACCGATACCGGTGCCAACACCATCGAGGAGCAGATCAACTCGGAGTTTGTCTCCACGGTGGGCGAGACCGTCGCGGGCATTGCCAAAGATGCTGGCATCGACCTTAAAGACAAGGCAACCCAGACCAAGGATTCGCTGGCGGGCTCGGTGTCCGAGGCGTCTGATACCCTGGGCGAAGTACGCGATTCCATCGGCGACATGAACACCGCCATCGACAAGACGAGCAACTCGATTGCTTCGGCCGATGCTGCACTGGCGGGCCTGCAGGGGCAGGCGCCTTCGCTAACGCAGGCAATCGCTCAGGGTAATGATCTGCTGGGCGAAGCTCGCACCACGGCTGGCAAGTCCATCACCTCGCTCTCCAAGGCACTTTCGGAGGGCAGCATCGTGCTGAGTAAGACATCGGCTTCTGCGAACGCCGCGATTGGCAGGCTTACCGGTACGGTTACGTCCACGACCACTCGAATCGACAACTCGCTCGAATCCCTTCAGGCGACGATTGACCACAACAGCGCTGTCATCGAGCGCCTGCAGATTCTCGTTAACGATACGTCGACGGGATCGGAGAACGCCGATGCGCTCATCGCGTCGACCATCAATTCGCTTCGCGAGCAAAACCAGAAGCTGCAGAGCATTAAGGATGGCCTTTCTGCACAGTCGAGGGCCATGGCAAACGACGCTAAGGCAATCTCGAACGCGAGTAACGAACTCAACGCGGCAATTCGGACCGGTACGGCTAACCTCGGTCAGGCTCAGACCGATCTGGGGCAGAACGCGCTGCCGAAGGCTTCGAGCGCGCTTGACTCCTTTGCCGCCGTTTCGGGCGATTTGACCGGCATTGTATCGGGTATGACCCCCACGATAGCGAGCGCGCGCGGCACGCTGGCGCAGCTCGACGCCACGCTCAAGCAGGCAAAGACCACGCTGTCCCAAACCGATGCCTCCCTTGCCAAGGTTCAGGACAAGCTCGCGACCGCCGCTAATGACATTGCGGCGCTGCAGACCTCTGAGTCTATGGGCGAGTTAGCCGACCTCATGGACGTCGACGTCAATGACGTGGCAGATTTCATGGCATCTCCGGTTGAGCTGACGTCCAAGTCAATCTATCCGGTCAAGAGCTTTGGCTCGGGCATCGCGCCCTTCTACACCAATCTGGCGCTGTGGGTAGGCGGCTATGTGCTCATCGCTATCTACAAGCTCGAGGTCGACCGCGAGGGCATCGGTAGCTTTACGGCGCGTCAGGGCTACTTTGGCCGCTGGCTGCTGATGGTGATCCTGGGTGCGTTCCAGGCCATTATCGTTACGGTGGGCGACCTGGTCATTGGCGTTCAGTGCGTCAATCCGCTGCTCTTTGTGCTGGGCGGCATCGCTATTTCGTTCACTTACGTCAACATCATCTATGCGCTGTCCACCACCTTTAAGCATATCGGCAAGGCAATCGGCGTCATCCTCGTCATTGTGCAGATCCCCGGTTCGTCGGGCATGTATCCCATCGAGATGATGCCCGGCTTCTTCCAATGGCTACATCCACTGCTGCCCTTCACCTATGGCATCAACCTGCTGCGCGAGACCGTCGGTGGCATGTATTCGTTCAACTACCTGTTCAACCTGTGCATCCTGGGCG